>CAMTVX010000098.1:0-14554 GCA_947085295.1 uncultured Alphaproteobacteria bacterium
AAGTGGTTCTGATCCCCGATATGGACGCGGGATGTTCGCTTTCGGAATCCATTACCGGTGCGGATGTGCGCCTGCTGAAACAGGCATTTCCTGGCGTGCCGGTGGTGACCTATGTCAATACCAGCGCCGATGTGAAAGCCGAAACCGATATTTGCTGCACTTCTTCGAACGCGTTGCAGGTTGTTGAATCGCTGGGCACGGACCGGGTGCTGTTTTTGCCCGATCAATATCTGGCGCAGAATGTGGCGCGCCTGACCAATGTGAAAATCCTGACCTGGCGCGGGCGCTGCATCGTGCATGAGCGTTTTACCGCCAAGGAAATCCGCGACTATCGTGACGCCAACCCGGGCATCATTGTGCTGGCGCATCCCGAATGTCCGCCCGATGTGCTGGACGAGGCGGACTATGCCGGTTCCACTGCGGGCATGATCGGCTATGTGCACCGGGTGCAGCCGCCCAAGGTGGTGATGATTACCGAATGTTCGATGAGCGATAATGTCGCCGCCGAATTGCCGAATGTCGAGTTTATCCGGCCCTGCAATCTGTGCCCCTATATGAAGAAAATCTCGCTGCCGAAGATTCTGCGCGCCTTGCGCGAGATGCAGCATGTGGTCGAGATTGATCCGGCGATTGCGCCGCGCGCGCGCCTGGCGGTGGAACGCATGCTGGCGCTTGGCGCGCCCGCCGCTGGATCGGCGCAATGGCAAGGCGGCCCCGGCAATCTGCGCAAGGCCGAAATTGTCGGTGGTCCACGCGAACTGATTTCCGCGTAAACAGGCACAATAATGCAGCGCGATGAATTAGCCACACGCCATGCCGACGCCATCATAATAGGTGGCGGCGTTGCGGGTTTGACCGCCGCGCTGAAACTTGCGCCGCGCCCGGTTATTTTGTTGCTGAATGCGCCGCTGGGTTCGGGCGCGGCCACCGGCTGGGCGCAGGGTGGAATTTCCGCCGCCATCGCGCCCGGCGACAGCCCGCAACAGCATGCGTCCGACACAATCAATGCCGCCGCAGGAATTGCCGATGCCGCGATTGTGGCGCTGGCCACGCGCGAGGCGCCGCGCTGTATCGAGGAACTGATCGCCATGGGCGCGCGTTTTGATCGCACACCCGGCGGCGATCTGGCCCTGGGACGCGAGGCGGCACATTCGGTCAATCGCATTCTGCATATTGGCGGTGATGGCACGGGTGCGGGACTGATGGACGCGCTGATCACGGCGGTGCGGGCATGCCCCAGTATTACGGTCGCAGAAAATTTCGCCGCCGAGGAGTTATTGCTGAACCAGGGCCGCGTGTGCGGTGTTATCGCGCGCGCAACCGATCCGGTGGATGCCCAGCCGTTATGTTTGCAGGCAACGGCGGTGGTGCTGGCCACCGGCGGCATTGGCGGACTGTATGCGGTGACGACCAATCCGGCGGGCTGTACCGGCGCGGGGCTGGCGATGGCGGCGAATGCAGGCGCAAAGCTTTCCGATCTGGAGTTTGTGCAGTTTCATCCGACCGCGATGGATATTGGGCTGTCGCCCGCACCGCTTGCGACCGAGGCATTGCGTGGCGAAGGCGCGATACTGGTCAATGAACTGGGCGAGCGTTTTATGCTGCACGAACATCCGGCTGCGGAACTGGCGCCGCGCGATATTGTGGCGCGCGCCATCAGCCGGCAATTGCAGGGTGGCCACACCCCCCTGCTGGATTGCCGCACGGCGATTGGTGAAAATTTCCAGCAGCGCTTTCCGACCGTGTTTGCGCTGGCGGGCGCCGCCGGAATTAATCCGTCTACGGATTTGATACCGGTTGCCCCGGCGGCGCATTATCATATGGGCGGCATTGCCACAGACTGTAATGGCCGCACCAGCCTGCCCGGTCTGTGGGCCTGTGGCGAAGTCGCGGCAACGGGCCTGCACGGGGCCAACCGGCTGGCCAGCAATTCACTGCTGGAAGGTCTGGTGTTTGGTGCGCGCGCCGCCCTTGATATCGCGGCGCAGTGCGGCAACGCATTTACGCCATATATAAAAGCTGAGAATATCGTATCGCAGTTTCAAACCTATGATGCGCCCGAACTGGCCCCGCTGGTGCAGCGCCTGCGCGAAATCATGTCGCGCCATGCGGGCGTGGTGCGCGATGAGTGCGGTTTGCGCCACGCGCTCGACGAACTGGACGATCTGGCGGCGCAGGCAGCAAAGTGCTCCGCCCGCGTTAGCAATATGCTGGTTGCAGCGCGGCTGATCTGCGAGGCCGCCTTGCAACGCCATGAAAGCCGGGGCGGACATTACCGCGAAGATTATCCCGCGACCGATCCGGCGCAGCAAAGCCGATCGTTTTTCTATTCATCTGATATCGGTGCGCAAAAACAAAAAGCCCGTGTGCGCGCATGAGCGTAAATGACCTGATCCCGCTTTCGCCGCTGCTATATATGCCGCTGGTGCATACGGCGCTGGCCGAGGATCTGGGCCGTGCAGGCGACATTACATCGGACAGCATCATTCCCGAGGCCACTTTGGTGCGCGTTACGCTGCGCAGCCGTCAGGCCGGGCGGCTGGCGGGCATTGATATTGCCGAAGCGGTTTTCAGGCTGGTCGATGCGCGCCTGAATGTGGAAAAATTTCGTGCCGATGGCAATGCGCTTGCGCCCGGTGACGTGATTGCCATTATTTCCGGTCCGGCACGCGCGGCGCTAACGGCGGAGCGCACCGCGCTGAATTTTCTGGGGCATCTTTCGGGTATCGCCAGCGCCACGGCCCGCATGGTGGCGGCAACACAGGGCCACAAGGCGCGCATCTGCTGCACCCGCAAAACCATTCCGGGCCTGCGCGCGCTGCAAAAATATGCGGTGCGCGCGGGCGGCGGCGCCAATCACCGTTTCGGACTGGATGACGCCGTTCTGATTAAGGACAATCATGTGGGCGTTGCGGGCAGTGTGCGCACCGCCATTGCCCGCGCCCGCACCCATGCCGGACACATGGTAAAAATAGAGGTGGAGGTTGACACGCTGGCGCAGCTTGAAGAAGCGCTGCTGGAAAAGCCTGACATTATCATGCTGGATAATATGTCCAATGACATGCTGCGTGACGCGGTGCGCATCACGGCGGGGCGCGCGATATTGGAGGCGTCGGGAAATGTTAATCTGGAAACGGTCGCGGGCATTGCCGCCACGGGCGTTGATCTGATTTCAGTCGGCGCGCTGACGCATTCAAGTGCGTGTCTTGATCTGGGCCTTGATTTTGACTGGGCCAGTTAGATCGGCAACGCCGCTGCGCAAGCCCGCGCCATAGACCATGATCGCCAGCGGCGCATGCAGCAATATCCCACCCAGCAGTAAAGGCAGCCGCGCCGCCGGTTCGGCATTCTGAATCAATGCGCCAAATATTCCGTTCACCACGAATAGCCCGAAATAAATCAGGCTGACCCGCTGGTGTGAAAAGCCCAGGCGGTTGCTGATCTGATACAGATGTTCACGATGCGCCTGCCCAAGATTTTGCCCGCGCGCAAAGCGGTAACACAATGTCACCAGCACATCGAACAGAAAACAGCCAAACAAGGCAGGCACGACCACGATCGACACCTGTCCAATATCGGCGCGCGCGGCAATCACCGCCAGGCCGGACACCACAAAGCCAATGGTCTGGCTGCCCGTATCCCCCATAAAGATGCGCCCATTGGGAAAATTGAACACAAAAAATCCCAGCACCGCGCCAAACAGACACAGCGCCGTCAGATAAACAAAATGCGCGCCGGAAAAAAATGCAATGCCCGCCAGAAACAGTGACGCAATCAAGGCGCCGCCACCTGCAAGCCCGTTAATGCCATCCATGAAATTAAACGCATTCATGAAAAAGATAATCCACAGCACGGTAATCGCATGCCCCGACATACCAAACGCAACATTGCCAATCATGGGAAACGCCAGCACATCAATATGCGCGACAAACAGGCTGAACAGCAACGCGCAGACAAACTGCATGGAAAATTTCACCAGCGCCCGCAACCCGGACAGATCATCCATCAGCGCCGCTGCGAACATCAACCCCGCCGTCAGCAGAAACATCGCAAACTGAATACCCGGCAGGCGCGCCGTGCCGCTGAGTAAATATAATCCGGCCAGTCCCGCAAAAAACGCCGCCGCAATGGCGACGCCGCCACTTTTAGGCGTCGGGCGCTGATGCGAGGAACGTTCATTGGGAATATCGGAAATATTAAACCGGATCATGCCCCAGGTCAGCGCCGCCGACAGGATAAAAATCCCCAGCACAAAACCCACATGGCTCAGCGCCGCCGCAAGGGTCATATCCGCACCGGAAAATAATTCGCTGGCGGAATTCATTCGCCAATCACACTTATATTTTCGGCGCTGGCGCGCGGCGCGCCATAGGCTTCGACAAGCTGGCGCAAGACGCCTTTCAGGCCCTCAACATCCTGCGCCGCCACAATCTGAACCAGCCGCGCCACATAGGGTTCCAGTACGGTCCACTGTTGAATTCCGGCATCTGCGCGAAAAATCCGGGGGTGACCGGTGGGCGTACTGGCCCCATCCACCAGCAATTCCTCGAATAGTTTTTCACCCGGACGCAATCCGATAAAACGAATTTCAATATCGCCACCGCCAATGCCCGGCTCGCGCACTGAAAACCCCGACAGGTGAATAAGTTTGCGCGCCAGTTCCGCAACATTTACCGGATCGCCCATATCCAGATGGAACAGATCGCCATCGCCCTTGGCCATCGCACCCGCCTGAATAACCAGATCGGCCGCTTCGGGGATGGTCATAAAATATCGCACCATCGCGGGATCGGTGATGGTTACCGGACCGCCATTGCGAATTTGTTCGCGAAAGAGCGGCACGACCGAACCCGCAGAATCCAGCACATTGCCAAACCGCACCAGCGCGAATGCGGTTTTGCCACCACTTTGGCCCAACGCCTGCACCAGCTTTTCCGCCACCCGCTTTGCCGCGCCCATGACATTGGTCGGGCGCACCGCCTTATCGGTAGAGATCAGCACGAATTTATGCACGCCATTTTGTTGGGCGGCCTGCGCCACATTCAGCGTACCAAAGATATTATTTTCCGCGCCCGCAATCGGGTTCATTTCCACCAGCGGCACATGCTTGTAGGCGGCCGCGTGATAAACAATATCCGGGTTGTGCGCCGCCATCGCGCGGTTGACCGCCGCTTTGTCCAGCACCGATCCCAGCAGGCAGATCAACTGAATGCGCCCGCCGCGCGCATCAATATATTCGCGCAGCTCCCGCTCGATGGAATAGAGCGCGAATTCCGACATCTCGAAAATGATCAGCCGTGCCGGCGCATGGGCGATAATTGCACGGCACAGCGCAGCACCTATTGATCCGCCACCGCCAGTGACCAGCACCGATTTGCCACGCAGTTCGCGCGCCAGCAGCGCCAGATCAGGCGCCACCGGTTCACGCGAAAGCAGCTCTTCCGGGCTGACCGCGCGAATGTCGCTGACACGGCGCCAGCCGGAAATAATTTCTTCCAGCGTTGGCGCGGTTTCAACCTTCACCTCCAGCTCCGACAATTGATTGATAATTGCCGCGCGCCGGGTCGGGCTGGCCGATGGGATCGCCAGCACCACCAGATCAAGCCGCCCGCGCGCCGCAAGATTGCGCAACGTATCGGCATGGCGCACCTTCACCCCATGCAATGTGCGGCCATGCAATTGCGCATTATCATCGGCAAAACAGACAACGTTAAGCGTATCGTCTTTCTCCATGGTCTCGGCCAGCGCAACCCCCGCACGGCCCGCGCCATAAATCGCCACCTGAGTTACATCGGGCCGGGTGTCGCGCGCAGCAACGTTCAACAGCGCGCCGCCGATCAAGCGCCAGGCCAGCATCAGCGCCATCAACCCCAGCCACAATATACCAATCATCGGAACGATATTTGGCGCAGGCGCAAGTGCGGCCACGCCTAGCGCAACAATCCCCGCTGCCGCCACACTGGCGCCAAGCACCGGAAAAATAATCAGCGTATCGCGATAGCGCAGCATGGGCCGGTACAGACCGGTCAGCATAAACATCCCAATGCAGGTTGCGCTGATCAGTGCCACACTGGCATAGATAAATATTTCGCCAGGCGCGCAATTGCACATCACTTGATAGCCCGCCACCCCGACCAGAGCGATTGCCATAACCGGGATCGCGTCAAAAATAATCGAGATCGTCAGTTTCGCCGCGCGTGGGCGCATGATCAGCCAGCCCAGAAACTGCGTCAGCAGCAATGGCAACCGCATACCCGAACCTGATCTGCGCCGATCCATCCTCATGCGATCATCCGTTCCAGCAACAGACTATGCAGCGCAGGATTGGCCGCCACAATGCTCGGATGGCGCGGGGTTTCCTGATTAAAACGCAAGCCCGCCCCGGTGTGATCGGTAATATGCCCGCCCGCCGCGCGTAAAATCAGATCCGCCGCCGCCAGATCCCAATCATACGCGCCCCACAAATTCAGGCATCCATCAAAATGTCCAGAGGCCGTCAGCGCCACCTGATAGGCAATGGAATTGCGCGATTCCACATGCATAACCGGCCACGGATTGACCCAGCGTTTATGCTGAAACAAGCCCTGAACGGCCAGCATGCGCGCATCCTGCAATTCGCTTTTTGCGCTGACCTGTACCCTTGCGCCATTCATCAGGGCAGGGCCACCGGCAGACGCTTCGAATAATTCATCCGTTGCCGGATTATATATTACGGCGGAAATGGGTCTGTCGTCTTCCAGCAGCGCAATGCTGACGGCAAAGTGGGGCTGACCACGAATAAATGCCCGCGTGCCGTCGATCGGGTCCACAACCCAGACCCGGCGTGCGCTACGGCGGCTGTTATCATCCACGGTCTCTTCGGAAAGCCAGCCATAATCAGGCGCAAATGTTTGCATGCGCTGGTGTAACAATTGGTCAACCGCCACGTCCGCATCGGTTACAGGATTGTTTTTTCCCTTGTCCCATTTGGCGTAATCCGCACCAAAATAGGTCATGGCCAACGCCCCCGCTTCGCGTGCCACGCTTACTGCAAAGCGGTGATGAGCTGCACTGTTATCGTCATTCACCTGCGATCGTCATCCCTTCAACCATGATCGTCGGCGCGTCCATGCCATATCGGAATTCCAGATCGTCTGCTGGCGTCAAGTGCAGAAACATTTCCAGTAGATTTCCGGCAATCGTGATTTCGCTGACCGGATAGGTGAATTGGCCATTTTCAATCCAGAAACCGGTGGCGCCCCGGCTGTAATCTCCGGTCACCGGGTTGACCCCCATGCCAATCAATTCGGTAATGAAAAGTCCTTTGCTCAGTGAACTGATCATTTCTACTGCGGGAGTTTTTCCCGCCTGCATAAAAAAATTGCTGGTGGAAGGCGAAGGGGCGGAACCGCTGCCGCGCGCGGCATTGCCGGTGCTGCGCAAGCCCAACTGACGGGCCGAGGCGCTATCAAGCAGCCAGCCGCTCAACACATCATCTTCAATGATTGCCCGGCGCTGGTTCGCGACACCTTCGCCGTCATAGGGTTTGGAGCGCAGTCCCCGGCGGCGATGCGGATCATCAATAATTGTAATTCCCTTCGAAAAAACAGCCTTGCCCAGCCGGTCTTTCAGAAAGCTTGTGCCCCGCGCCACCGCCGCCCCCGATATGGCGCCTGCCAGATGCCCCAAAAGACTATTGGATACGCGTGGCGCATAGACAACCGGCACCTGCTGGGTTTTTACCTTGCGGGGATTAAGGCGGCTAAGTGTGCGCTGCGCCGCCACCATGCCGATTTCTTCCGGCGAAGTCAGATCACTATAATGGCGCACGGATGAATATTCGTAATCGCGTTCCATTGTGGTGCCTTCGCCCGCCAGCACCGAACAGGACATGCCAAATGATGAGGTGGCGTAACTGCCGGAGAACCCTTCGCTGGTCGCAAGCACCACCCGGCTGTGACTGCTGCTGGCCCCCGCGCCTTCGGAATTGGTGATGCCCTGCACCGCGCGCGCCGCGCCCTCAGCGCGCTTTGCGGCATCGATCATGGTTGGCATATCCAGCTCGGTCGGATCGAAAATATCCAGATCGGGAAAAGATTTCGCCAGCAGATCGCGATCCGCCAAACCGCAATATTCATCTTCCGGCGCCAGCTTCGCCATCGCGACAACCCGGATGATCAACTGGTCCAGCGCGTTTTTGCTGAAATCGCTGGATGACACAATCGCCTGTCGTTTGCCGATAAAGGCGCGCAGCCCAAACTCCTGCCCGTCGGAACGCTCAACTTCTTCCACTTCACCCATCCGGCACGATGCCGACAGCGACGCCCCGGACACCATCAGCACATCGGCGGCGTCGGCGCCTGCCGCACGCACCCGCGCGATCACATCATCGGCCAGGTTGCGTAAACTGGCTTCGTCATATTTCTGGGCGGTGGCAAGTTGCGATGACATGAATACTCCTGACTGTAAAAGCAGGACGGGCCACAAGGCCCGCCCGCGCATATATGGTGTCAATTCAGTCCATAGTAAATACTGGCAAGGCTGCCTACGAGCAATACGAGCCAGCTAAGCGAGGCGCCAACCGCCCGTCCGGGCGAACGTCCCGTCGATGTATGCATGCCTATACCATGGGCAATACGCGCAATGGTTAAGCCAGCCCCCAAAGCATGCACCAGCCATACGGGTGCGACGGCAATTTCCACGGCCATCAACAACAGCAGGCTAATGGGGACATATTCCACATTATTACCGTGGGCGCGTGTCGCCTTGATCAACGCTTCGTGACCGCCATCCCCAACTTCGACACCCGTCTGTACGCGCGCGCGCACCACCAGAATGGCCAAAATCAGCATGATCAGCCCATTAAGACCAATATACAGCGTCGAAATCGGGATTATCCCGTTGCTCATCTGCGCCATTGTATTGGCGATTTGCGTTGCCGCCTCTTCCATTTGCTCTACCCCCATTGGATTCGTTTGATTTTGTTATTGCCGGGACAGGCTATCTGGTTCCGGCGTTTATTTCCAGATCGGTTTGCCGGACCCCGGCAGGCCCAGACGCGGCCATTTTTCGGTGACCGCCTGGATTACTTCGTCCGTCATGCGGATTTGTGTGCCCCATTCGCGCGTCGTTTCCGGTGGCCATTTATTGGTGGCGTCGAGGCCTATTTTGCCGCCAAGGCCGCTTTCGGGGCTGGCAAAATCCAGATAATCGATGGGCGTGTTCTGCATTTGCGTGATGTCGCGCACCGGGTCCATGCGGGTGGAAATCGCCCACATCACCTCTTTCCAGTCGCGAATATTGATATCGTCATCCACCACGATCACCCATTTGGTGTACATGAACTGCCGCAAATAGGACCAGATGCCCATCATCACCCGCTTGGCGTGGCCGGGATAGGCCTTGGCGATCGAGACCACGGCAATGCGGTACGAACAGCCTTCGGGCGGCAGCCAGAAATCCGTGATTTCGGGAAATTGCTGCTGCAACAGCGGCACGAACACTTCGTTCAGCGCCTCGCCCAGAATGCTGGGTTCGTCAGGCGGACGGCCGGTGAAGGTGGACAGATAAATCGGGTTGCGGCGCATGGTAATGGCGCTGACCGTAAACACCGGAAACTGTTCCACCGAATTATAATAGCCGGTATGATCGCCATACGGGCCTTCATCGCCATATTCGGTTAGCGAGACATGGCCCTCCAGCACGATCTCAGCCTGCGCGGGCACTTTCAGCGGCACGGTTTTGCAATCCACCAGCTCCACCCGTTCACCACGCAACAGCCCCGCGAACTGATATTCGCTGAGCGTGTCCGGCACCGGCGTAACCGCCGCCAGAATAGTGCCGGGATCGGCCCCGATCACCACCGCTGCGGGCAAGGGTTCAGGTTTTGCCGCGCCCCAGCGCGCATGATGCTGCGCCCCACCGCGATGACGCAACCAGCGCATCAAGGTGCGGTCGCGCCCCAGCACCTGCATCCGGTAAATGCCAAGATTATAGCTGTCCTGCGCGCTATCGCCGGGGCCTTTGGTGACGACCAATGGCCAGGTGATCAGCGGCGCGGGTTCATTGGGCCAGCAGGTCTGGATCGGCAGCAGCGAAAGATCAATCTGATCGCCGGTCAGAACCACTTCCTGCACCGGCGCGCTGCGCACGGTTTTGGGCCGCATGTTCATGACGGTGCGCAGCAGTGGCGCCATGCCCACCGCCTCGCGCCAGCCATCCGGGGGTTGCGGTTGCCGCAAAAACGCCAGGGTCTCGCCCACCTCTCGCAGATCATGTCCGGTGCGCCGATCAACATTGCCCATGGTTACGGCCATCGCCACGCGGGCCACGGTGCCGAACAAATTCACCAGCACGGGGATCGCACTGATCGCGCCATCCGGGCCAATGGGGTTTTCAAACAATACCGCAGGGCCACCGGTCGCCAGCAGCCGGGTTTGTATTTCCGTCATTTCCAGTACGGTCGAAACCGGTTCCTTCACGCGCAGCAATTCGCCATCACGTTCAAGGCGTCCGATAAAATCCCGCAGCGAGCTATAGGCCATGACGTTCGTCTATCCTGTCACACGCCAGACACTGGTATTGCGCAGATCGGTATCTTCCAGTTCTGTCGTGGTTTTAACTGCATAGCTGATCAATTTTTCATGCCCCGATTTGGGAAAATAGGTGCGCCCCGGATCGCCCATCAGCACCAGCACTCCGGCGCGCGCCAGATCATCCAGCCACGCCACAATACGCAGTGACGCAGGCCCCTCATAACAAACATCGGCGGCCAGCACCACATCCCAGGCTGTAGAAACTTCACCGACAATATCGCCTTCAAGACAGCTAATGGCAACCGCATTGGCGCGCGCATTCAGATCAATGGCGATAAGCGCGATCGCATCTATTTCCGCCGCGCTTACGCTGGCCGCGCCCGCCAGCATTGCGGCAATCCCCGCCAGGCCGGAACCCGCGCCAAAATCCAGCACCCGCTTGCCCGCCACCAGTTCGGGATTATCCAGTACATAGCGCGCCAGCGCCTGTCCGCCCGCCCAGGCAAAAGCCCAGAACGGTGGCGGCAGTCCAACCTTGTGCATCTCGTCTTCGGTCATCTGCCAGATCGGCAGCATTTCACTGGCGACATAAAGACTGACTTCAGGCACCAGCGGCGTTTGCGTCAAAACCGTATGGTCGCGGATGAATTGCGCCGGATCGCCTAAAACAATTTCCATCAGGCGGTGGTCTGCCCGGTGGCGGCGGCATTTACGGCTTCGGGTTTTGAAAGCGCCAGGGCCAGAACAGACCGGTAACCGGGTTTATACTCCATGCGCGCGCCATGACCTTTTTCCAAAAATATTTTACGCACATCCGGCAAACGGTAACACGGCACGAACATCATCAAATGATGTTCCAGATGATAATTGACAAAATACGGCGCAAGGAAAATCCGCATCAGCCAGTTGGCATGCGTGGTGCGCGCACTGCGGAAATCATCGTCATTATCGGGAACCATCGCATGTTCCGCGATATTGCGAATGCGCGTGATCACCTGGTAATAAGTCAGCAGCGGCAGCACCCACAGCAGCGGATACAGATACCAGTATCCAACAGCACTCAAGCCCCCCAGCAACACCAGATTAGTGATCAGCATACCACCCATTTTACGGCGAAACAGCGCAAGGCGTGCGGCCAAGAGCATATCGGGCGTGCCTATGGCGGCGCGGATTTGCGCCCGGCGCTGTTTGAGCCCGGTGCGCCCGGTGATATCGCGCCATAATTTTCTGCGAAAACTGGATTTGTTGATGGGAAACGGCGCCGACAGGCCGATGTCGGGATCATTGGGTTGCTGCACAAATTTATGATGCTCCAGATGATAGACGCGGTAGGCCCTGGTTTCGGTCAGCATCGGATAGCCCAGCAGCCAGTTGCTGAGCGCATCGTTCAGCGCGCGATTTTGAAACAGTGCGCCATGCGCCGCGTCATGCACCAGTATCGCCATGCCCAACTGGCGCGCGCCAATCAGCATGACCGCCAGAATAAACGTAACCGGATTTGGCCAAACCGCAAACAGCGCCATCGCCCCAAACACCACGCCCCAGACATGCGCAATCATCCACACCGAACGCCAGTGCGAACGGGTGCGCAGGCGGGTGATTTCTTCAGCAAGCAGGTAATCGGATGGTACAATCATCCTTGCAGTATAACCCGATATTGCTGAATTTTCTATATCTGACCCACAACTATCGCCACAAACAGCAGTGCGCCAAAATCGCGGTTGGATCGGAACAGACGCAGGCAGTTGGCGGGGTTGTCACTCTTAAGGCTGATCACCTGCCACGCCAGATGCGCGCCCGCAAGCCCCAGTACAGGCCAGAAACCCCAACCGGTTCCGGCGCTCCATCCCGCCAGTGCGAACATGCCAAGGGCCGCCGCGTAAAATCCGGCAATGAACATTTTGCTGTTAGCGCCAAATTTCAGCGCGGTGGATTTAACACCGATCATCGCGTCATCTTCCATGTCCTGATGCGCATAGATGGTGTCATATCCCAGCGTCCAGAATATGCCACCCAGATACAGCCAGATCGCAGGCGGCGTCACTGCGCCGGTGACCGCTGCCCATCCCAGCAACGCACCCCAGTTGAACGCAATCCCTAAAAATAATTGCGGCCACCAGGTGATGCGTTTCATAAATGGATAGATCGCTACCGGCAACAACGACGCCACTCCAACTGCAATTGCAAACGGGTTCAGCGTCAGCAAAACCACCAGTCCAACACCGCATTGCGCGATCAGAAATATCCAGGCCGCCACGACACCAACTGCGCCGCTGGGCAGCGGGCGATTGGCGGTGCGCGCCACCTGCGCATCCAGATGACGGTCTATAATATCGTTAAACGTACAGCCCGCGCCGCGCATCACCACCGCGCCGATCGCAAACAGAACCATCAACCACACATCGCCCGAGGCCAGCGCAATCGCCCACCAGCACGGCCACAGCAACAGCCATGTCCCGATTGGCCGGTCCAGCCGCGCCAGCCGTAAATAGGGCCGCGCCCAGCCCGGTGCATCCCGATCCACCCAGTTTCCGGGCGCGTCCTGAATTGCGCCTGCCTGATCTTTGCCCGTATGCTCTGTCATGTAATAGAAATAGCATAGATAAGAAGACCAATCCTATGGCCAACGCGCGTGAACATATTCGCCTTTACATCGATGCCCCGCTTTCCCACGCGGACGAAATCACGTTAACCCGTGAACAGGCGCATTATCTGCGCAATGTCATGCGCCGGTCGGTGGGCGATACGCTGGGCCTGTTTAATGGACGCGACGGAGAATGGCGGGGCCGCATAGTTGATCTGGGTAAACAAGCGGGCCGTGTTACGCTGTTTGAGCAGATTCAACCGCAAACCAGCGTGCCGGATCTGTGGCTGTTATGTGCGCCGATCAAACGGGCGCGGCTCGAAATCATCGTTGAAAAAGCAGCCGAACTTGGCGTGGCCGAAATTCATCCGGTGATCACCGAATATACCAGTGCGCCGCGTGTGAACACCGATCGCCTTGCGGCCATCACCATCGAGGCGGCGGAACAATGCGGGCTGGTCAGTGTGCCAACATTGCAGACGCCGGAAAAACTGCATGCCGTGCTGGACAATTGGCCCGCAGACCGGCGCATTTTATTTTGCGATGAATCCGGCGCGGGCGCGGGCGCGCTGGCCAATTTACAGGGCATCCCACCGGGTAGCCCCTGGGCCGTGCTGATCGGCCCGGAAGGCGGTTTCAGCGCAACGGAACGCGAACGCCTGCATGCCATGCCGCAAACACTTGCGGTGTCGCTGGGGCCGCGCATATTGCGCGCTGATACGGCGGCGATTGCCGCGCTTAGCCTGTGGCAATCGGTGCAGGGCGATTGGGCAAATGGGCCTGTAGCACTGGCGGGGCAGCCGGTGTAGACTGTATCCCATAAAAATGTAGCGCTGCGGAGGAAGTATCATGTCGGGACCACAATCGGCCAGTGGCCAGATTGAACGCGAAGCAGACCTGGTTGAATATCTTGCTTCCGGGAACAAGCCAAAGTCGCAATGGCGCATTGGCACAGAACATGAAAAATTTGGCTTTCGCCTGGCAGATCACAGCACGCTACCCTATGAAGGCCCGGCGGGCGTGCGCGCGCTGCTGGAAGGCATGCAGCGGTATGGCTGGCAGCCAGTTCTGGAAGGCGGCAATGTCATTGCCCTGACGATGGATGGCGGCGCGATCAGCCTGGAACCGGGCGGGCAGTTTGAACTTTCCGGCGCGCCCTTGAAAAATCTGCATCAAACCTGTGACGAGGTGAACACGCATCTGAAACAGGTGCGCGAAGTGGCGACCGGACTGGGCATTGGTTTTCTGGGGCTTGGTTTTACGCCTGACTGGAAGCGTTCCGATATTCCGGTGATGCCCAAGGGGCGCTACGGTATTATGACCAACTATATGCCAAAGCGCGGCGATCACGGCATCGATATGATGTATCGTTCGTGTACGGTGCAGGTTAATCTGGATTATTCATCCGAAGCGGACATGATCAAGAAATTCCGTGTTTCACTGGCGCTGCAACCGC
>CAMTVX010000099.1:0-12572 GCA_947085295.1 uncultured Alphaproteobacteria bacterium
GCCGTCCTCGGCATAGACGTCGAGAAGCTTTTCTGAGACGGCGGCGAGACGCAGCCGCTGTTTGACGACGGTGGGGTTCACGAAGAAGCGGGCGGCGATGTCTTCTTCGCTGAGGCCCTTGTCACACAGGGCCTGGAACGCGCGAAACTGATCGAGCGGATGCAGGGCGGCGCGCTGGACATTCTCGGCCAGGCTGTCTTCCTCGGCCAGTCCGCCTTCGCGCACCACGCACGGCACCGGCTGGGTTTTGGCCATGCGCTTTTGCTTGACCAGCAGTTCAAGCGCCCGGAAGCGGCGGCCACCAGCCGGAACCTCGAACATGCCGGTTTCGGCGCCATCAGCGTCCAGCACCGGCCGGACATTCAGGCTCTGCAGGAGGGTGCGCCGGGCGATGTCCTCGGCAAGCTCCTCGATCGAGATTCCGGCTTGCACACGCCGGACGTTGGACTGGCTGAGCACCAGTTTATTGAAGGGGATATCGCGTGAGGAGCTCAAGCGTATCTTCTGAACGGCGTTAGCCATGTTGGTTTCTCCATAACGGGCGGCCGAAAGCCTCTCTCTCAACCTTCAAACCCGTCACTAAAAACCCGCCTTCCTCTTACTCTGGGGCCGCAGGCCCAGGGAGCCGCAGACGCGGAAAAGCGGTTTTCAGGAAACACGCGCGCAATACTCACCCAGCCTCCCGCCCGCTGGCTACCGCATCGGCGCCGGCGGGTTCGGCATGATCGGGCTGGAAAGCCAGCAGATAATCGGCCGCCTTCGAGGCGGCGCTGGCGGCGCGGATAATGGCGCGGTCATCCTCGCGCAGCACTTCGAGCCAGGAACCGATATAGTCGGCGTGGCGCACGGTCGGCGCGATGCCAAGCGACGCGCAAACGAAAGCGCCTGCCATTTCCGCCACAAGCTCCTCGCGCGCGTAATTTTTCGAGCCGAAGGATCCCGAAAGGTCCCGCCCGAGTCTGGAAGCTGCTCCACTCCAATGACCAAGTTCATGAAATGCGGTGCGGTGCCAGTTTACCGGCTCGAAATAGGCTTGCGGAGGCGGCGCCTGCACGAAGTCGCGGGTGGAGTTGTAGAAGGCCCGCGCCCCGCCGATGCGGAAGTCGGCGCCGGTTGCGGCGATCAGCGCCTCGGCCTGCGGAAGGATCAGCCCTTCCGGCGGAGGCGGCGCAGTGGTGGTGAATTCTTCCGGCATCCCTTCGCACTGGTCGATGTTGAACACCGTAAAGCGCTTCAGGAACGAAATTGCACCCGGTTCATCGCCATCGCGCTCAGCCCGGCGGCGTTCGTCCTCGGGCGTGAAGCGATCGGCATAGACGACGGTCGTGCCGCGTTCGCCCTTGCGGACATTGCCGCCGAGACCGAGCGCCTGGCGGAAGGTGAGCCAGTTCTGAGACGAGTAGCCTCGTTCGGTCACCGCGCCCCAAAGGATGAGAATGTTGATACCGGAATAGCGGCGCCGGGTGGCCGCGTTCTGTGGCAGGCCCAGCCCGGCACAGACATCCGGCCCACCCCAGGGCTGAACCCAGGGCACGCGCCCGGCCTCCAGTTCGGCGATAATCTTGCTGGTGATTTCGGAATAAAGGCTCGCCCGGTCCCGGCCGGGGCGAGCGCAAACGGTGTTTCGTGGCATCGCAGATCTCCGCGACGGGCCGGCGAGAGCCTCTCTCTCACCTTCTTACCCCGTCACGAAAAACCGGTCCGCACTCTCACTCTAATGGGGGCGTTGCGGGGTCTCCCCGCTAAGAAGGAGTGACGGAAAACCGCTGTTGGCGGGTTGCAGGCAGGGGAAGGCTTTCCCCCTCTGATCGCAATCAGGTGGCTGCTTAATATTCCCTGTTTTCAGGAGGGCTGCCCTGTGATAAAACCTCTGCTAGTTTTGGAGAAAGAAGAGGAAACGTCACCAGCAATGCCGTCTTCTAGCGCCCAGCGAAGCCGCGCGCTCGATCTCCTGAAAGCCCGGGGAATGCTCAGGCTGAAGGATTTCGTTGTCGAAGGAATCGGACCAGAGACGCTGGCCCGCCTCGTGCGGGAGGCGGTCGTCGTGCGCCCGGCTCGTGGCCTCTACCAGCTTTCCGACACGCAAGTCGATGCGGCCCATACACTGGCTGAAGCAGCCATCCTGGTTCCCAAGGGCGTTGTGTGTCTGACCTCGGCGCTTCAGTTCCACGAACTCACACTGCAGATGCCGTCCGCCGTCTGGATGGCCATTGACCGCACCGCCTGGCGGCCGAAGATCGACTATCCACGCATCCGCTTCGTGCGTTTCACCGGCCCGGCGCTGACAGAGGGCGTCGTGCGGCATCGCATCGAGGGCGTCGAGGTTCCCGTTACCGAGCCGGCGCGGACAATCGTCGACTGCTTCCGCTACCGCGCCAAAGTCGGACTCGACGTGGCGATGGAGGGGCTGCGCGAAGGCCTTCGCCGCCGCCGTTGCACGCCCGATGAACTCTGGCGCTACGCGCGAAAAGCACGGGTCTGGCCGGTCATGCGCCCCTATGTCGAAGCGATGGCCGCCGATGCCGCGTGAGCCCCGCAATATTGGCGCTTCCGGTCGATGGTGACTCGGAAGATAAACAAGTTTGGCTTGCGGGCGGGTCGTGGTCTAAAAAGGGAGTCACTCAATGAATGCTGATCAAAGCCTGAGTTTCCACGGATTTTCAATGCTTGGGACTGCGCAACAACTCATAGGGACACGCAATGAATAGGATTCCGAACAGTAATAAACTTGGGGGTAATGACGAGCAACCGAAGAGTGTGGTTGATAGTATATTATCTAAATTCTTTGCCGCGTTGGACGAAAACCCCGAGTTCGTAGATATATCTTCTCGATTAAAGACAGAAATCATCGAAAAGAAACAATATTCGGAGACTGCGCTGCGACGGGCACTTTTTGGTGAGACCCCATCATGATTCGTGTCGAGAAAATTGCCATCCATGAGTTTCGCGGAATACGTGACCTAACGCTGCAATTGAACGGCAAGACATTCGCCGTCTGTGGTCCGAATGGTACCGGCAAAAGCGGGATCGTTGATGCTCTGGAGTTTGCTCTAACCGGGAACATTTCCCGCCTCTCAGGCACTGGTACCGGCGATATATCTGTCAAGGAACATGGTCCCCATGTCGACAGCCGCAATAAGCCGGAACAGGCTTCTGTCACATTGACAGTCTCCATTCCCTCGTTGGGAAAAACCGCAACGATTTATCGCAACATTAAGAACGTGCGGATACCAAAGATTGAACCTGATGATCCAAAGGTCCGTGCGGTGCTCGATCAAGTTTCTCTGCATCCCGAATTTGCGCTCTCGCGCCGGGAACTGATCCGCTACGTGCTCGCCGAACCGGGGAAGCGTTCCAAAGAGGTGCAAGCGCTCCTCCGACTGGACGAGCTAGAAACACTCAGATCAACTTTCCAGAAGATCGCCAATAACTGCGAGAAGGCAGTCGCTCCGTTGGAGCGCGCGAAAAAGGACACAACGGACCGTCTCGTAACCGCGCTTGCCATTCCGCTACTGACGACAGCTAACTTGCTTGGCGGCATTAATGAGCGACGGGCGACCCTTGCCCTGGCACCGCTCACCGTATTGGAAGCAAACACATCGATCAAGGATGGCCTCGCAACCGCGGCCGGTACCAATCTCACGTCCCGCGTGCCAAAAACGCAGGCGCTTGCCGATCTGAAAGCAGCGAGGGATGGAGTGACCAGCTTGACTGGCGCTTCGATGGTTGCCGCCTGCAATGGTGCGGCTGAGATGGTCACGAAACTCGGCAAGGACGCAGAGAGCCTCGATGGTGTTTCGCGCGAGGCGTTGCTGAAGTCCGCTCTTGCGCTGTTCGACGACCATACTTGCCCGGTATGCGATACGCCATGGGAGCCTGCTGAGTTCCGCAAGATCGTCACTGCCAAGTTGCAGCATTTTGATCAGATTTCACGCAAGCGAGCTGCCGTGGGACAGGTAGTCTTGCCGATTCTTGAGCAGCTTGAGCAAATCTCTTCAGGCCTGCTCCTAGTTGCAGCTTATGGCCCTCTGCTGAACCCCGTGGTGGGGGTGGAGGCGATAACCGATTTCGCAACCACTAACATGGCCACAGTGGCTCAATTGAAAAATTTGATTCCACTCATTGACACGCTTGATGTTCTCGAACATATCACCTCCATTCCAGATGCAGTGGTGACGACGCTCCATGCGCTCAACACGGCAGTTGCCGCTCTCCCTGAGCCTAATCACCAGGACGCTGCGCGAGACTATTTGACGGTCGGCCAGGAACGTCTTGAGGCCCTCTGGCGGGCATCGCTCGATCTGAAGGCTACCGAGGAGAAAGCAAAGACATCACGTGCGGTCTTTGATCTGTATGGACAGGTGACGACAAATGCGTTGGATGAAATCTACAAGAAGGTAGAAGCCTCATTCAAGACTTTGTATCGCGCGATCAACCATGAGGACGAAGCTAATTTTGAAGCGCAGCTCAAGCCTTCAATCGGAAAGTTGGGGTTCGATGTAGACTTCTATGGTCGTGGTTTTTTCCCGCCTGGAGCCTATCACAGCGAGGGGCATCAGGATGGCATGGGATTATGCCTCTATCTCGCGCTGATGACCCATCTGCTCGGCAAGGGTTTTACCTTCGCCGTTCTGGACGATGTGCTGATGTCGGTGGATGCCGGACATAGACGCGAGGTTAGCAAGCTCCTGAGCGAGCAGTTTCCCAATACCCAGTTCATCCTCACGACGCATGACGAGATCTGGCTGCGTCACATGAAGACGGTCGGACTTATCGAGTCCAAAAGCTTCGCGCATTTTCGGACATGGCACGTTGATGCCGGACCGACCGAATGGGATGATCGCGATGTGTGGGAGGAATTGGACGGATACATGGCAAAAAACGACGTCCGATCGGCAGCGGCCTTGTTGCGGCATTATCTCGAGCATTTTTCGAAGGAGCTTTGCCAGCGTCTGAGAGCGCAGGTCGAGTTCCGCGGCGATGCACAATTCATGCTCGGCGAACTGCTACCAAATGCTATTGGAAGCATGAAGCGCCAACTCAAAGCAGGAAAATCGGTCGCGCAATCCTGGGGGCAGCCAGAAAATATTGCGAGTATCAACGCATTGGAAACGAGCTTCGGAAATGCTGCAACACAGTCAAACGTCGAACAATGGCAAGTAAACGCAGCAGTTCATTACAACGAATGGGCCACCCTACAGAAAGCGGATTTTAAGCCAGTCGTTGGTGCATTCAAGGCACTGACTGAAGCCTTCAGATGTGCTGACTGCATGGACTTCTTTTATGTGAGCCCTGAGCGCGGCGAGAAGGAATCGCTCCGCTGTGCGTGTGGCATAATCAACATTAATTTGCTCAAAAAGGCGGGCAATTAGAGCGGGGTCGATATGCGCTTTATCCACACGGCTGATTGGCAGATTGGCAAACCATTCAAGCAGTTTGGTGACCGGGAAAGCGTCCTCAGGCAAGCGCGGCTGGTGGCGATCGAGAAAATCGGCCAGCTGGCGGAACGGGAGGGGGCGGCGCATGTGCTGGTCGCGGGTGACGTCTATGACTCGGAAGCACCGACATCGCGGACATTGCTTGAGCCTCTCGAACGAATGCGTGGTTTTGCCAATGTTGCGTGGCATCTTCTCCCTGGTAATCACGACCCCCATCGCCCCAAGGGTGTTTGGGATCGGCTGCGCGAGAATGGCACTCCGGTGAATGTTCATTTGCATCTGACGGCCGAGCCGGTGGCGCTTGACCAGCACGCTACGCTTCTGTCAGCGCCGCTCACCCGCAAGAGTGAGGTCGCCGACCTCACCGAATGGATGGATAGCGCCGAGACAGCTCCTGGCTTGATCCGTATTGGTCTTGCACATGGCTCGGTGGTCGGATTTGGCGCCGGTGGGGAGGCGAACAATCCAATCGATCCGCGCCGCCCCGGGCGTGCAGGCCTCGGCTATCTCACTCTTGGAGATTGGCACCGGACCATGAAAGTTGGGCCAGTTGTCTGGTATGCAGGCACGCCGGAGCCGGATCGGGCTGGCAGTCAAGAATACGGTCAGGCGCTTGTCGTCGATATTGCAGGGCCTGACGCACCGGCTACGGTCACGCCGCATGTCGTCGGCACCTATCGCTGGCTGACCCGTGAAGAGCATCTCGCCGACCCTACAGAACTGGATGATCTGGAGACGCGGCTGCGGGCGCTGCCGGATCTATCGTCCACGATTTTGCGTATTTTCCTGAAGGGCACCCTGCCACTCGCTGGTCGCGCCGTGCTCGATCGAAGGCTGCTTGGACTGACGGCTGCCTTATTCCACCTCGAAGCGGATCAATCTGCTCTGTTGATCCGCCCAACTGCTACTGATCTTGAGGCGATCGATTTTGGTGGCGTATTGCGCAACGCCGCAGACCGATTGCGCTCGATGACTGACGACGACACCATAGGTCTGGTCAAGAAGCGACGCGCTGAAGAAGCGCTGGTCCAGTTGTTCGTCATGGCGACTGGGAGCGGAGAAGGAACACTGTGAAAATTACAAGCGTTATCGTCGAAGGCGTTGGAAAGTTTGGGACGCGAAGCGAAATCGTCGGCCTTGGCCCGGGCGTGAATATTCTTGCGGCGGGCAACGAAGCCGGCAAATCGACACTGTTCCGAGCCGTCCGTTCGTGTCTTTTCGAGCGTCACAACACGAAAAACGAGATCGTCCGTAATCTTGCGACCGATGGTGTGTCACTGCCCGTCACCGTAACGCTAGGTTTCGAGCACGAAGATCAGGACTACACAATCACTAAATCGTTCATAAAAAGCCCTGCAGCAAGTTTGAGGCGCGGCAGCACCGAGATCGCACGCGGTCGCGAAGCCGACGAGATGGTCTGGGAGCTTCTCGGCGTCGCGCCCGGCAGTGGCCGCTCAGTCGATGAAGCCGCCTTTGGAATTTTGTGGGTTGGTCAAGGGCAATCATTCCGGGTTCCTGAGCCATCGGAGGCGGCGACCACAACGCTCAACAGCGCAATTCAGGAAGAGGTGGGAACCCTGGTCGGTGGCGAGCGCGCTCGCTCCGTTCTGGCGTCGCTTAAGGAAGAACTTGCCCAACTCGTCACAGACACCGGTCGCCCAAAAGCGGGTGGTCTGCTAGCAGAAGCCACGTCCCGTCTTGATGCCTTGCAAAGTGATCTCGCGGATGGTGAAGCCCGGCTATCCGTTCTCGATAGCCAACTCGTCCAGCTTGGCGCGAAGCGGAACGAGCAAGCGCGGCTTGCAGATCCCGCTCTCGTAACGAAGATGACGACTGATTTACAGTTGGCCCAACTGGATCTGAAGACAGGCAATGAAGCAGCGGCTTTGCTAACACAGTTCGGAATTGCCGAAAGGCTCAGTAAGGCTGGTCTTGATCGTGCAGAGCAGCGCCTCGACGATCTCCAAGATTGCCGTACACGGATCGATGAAAATCGCAAGCGCGACGCTAAGGTTCGCGAGGAATTGACGCCGCTTGATGATCAGGAGCAGGCTGCGCGAGGCACAATCCGTAACGCAAGCGACGAAGTTGCGGCACTCGACGCCCAGGCAGAACAAGAAGGAGAACAGGAGCACACGCTTCAGCTCCTCGCAACTGCCGTTGCGCGTACAGACGCCCGTACCCCGCTGATCCGCCAACAGCACTTGTTGGAAGAGCTTGGAGAAAGACTTGTTAAGAATGCAGCCAGTCTCGCCAATAATCACGCCACCGCTTCGGTGATGAAATCTTTAGATGACATTGAGCGTGAGATATCACTTCTCACCGCGCGGATCGAAGCGGCTGCGCCTGAGGTTGCGATTGAGTTAGGGGTGAGAGGCGCAGGACATGTGACGATCGGAGCGACACCACTTGTCGGTAACGTCGTGCAGGCGGCCATCAATCGGCTAACAATCCGGGTCGCGGATATAGCGATCATTACCGTCTCGCCCCCAGCGACAGCGAATGCGGCTGATCAGAAGAAGTGCCTGGGGTCGCAGAAGCTGCGCACGAAACTGATTGAGGGTGCAGGCGTAATGAGCGTGGATGAGCTCCGCGCCGCAGGTGCACTGCGTCAGGCGCTTGAAACCGATGCACGCGGTCTTCAGGCCGAATTCACTGCGCTTGGCATTCCTGATAAGTCGTCTGCATTGGCGATTGAGCGGATCAAAACCGAGATCGAAGAGATCGATACTCTGGTCAGGGAAACGCTCTTGCAGACGAAGCTTGAAATCTTGCCAACGGCGGAGGCGATTGCAGATCGCCAGAATGGCTTACGGCAGAACAGGGCTACAGCGCGGCGCAAGCGCCAGGCACTAGATGGCGCGATGGCTGCCCAGAACGCGATACTGTCAAACCTCGCCGCTACCCGTGGCAGGTTGGGCGGAAGCCTTACCGAGATCCAAAAAAGCTTAGATGGCGACCTTGCTATCCTTCCCGATGGGGATCGAGAGCGGTTGATCGCAGACGCCAATGCAGTACTCGCGGGTGCGCAAGATGATTATCGTATCAAGGCTGCCGCCCTTGAAGGACAGCGTCAGAAAGCTCCGTCACAGGAGGAGATGGAACGTCGGAAAAATCGTGTCGCCCGCCTACGCAGTGCACTTGAAGGCCAGAATGCCCAGCTCGGTACTCTCGACAGGGACATTGCAAATCTTGAGGGGCAGATTCAGAATGCTGGTGGCGACGGCCTTGGTGAGAAGGTCGAGTCATTGCGCCAAGAGCGCGATCTCACCCAGCGTGAGGTCGAGAAACACATGGCGCGCGTTGAAACATTGCAGTTGCTGAAGCAGACCATTGATGACTGCTATAAAGAACAGCGCGACCGGCTTCACGCGCCACTGCGCCGTCATCTCCAGCCTTTCCTGAATGATGTTTTCCCAGCGGCGGAACTCGAACTTGGCGATGGGTTCGCAATCACGGGAATCAAAAGGAACGGCCCGACTACCGAGACTTTTGAACGCCTCTCCGCCGGTACGCAGGAGCAAATTGCTGTGCTCGTGCGGCTCGCCATGGGAGCCATGATCTGCGAACGCGGTCAACCAGTGCCCGTCATCCTCGATGATGCGTTGGTCTTCTCGGATGATGATCGGATCGAACAGATGTTCGACGCTCTAAACAGAGCGGGGCAAAAGCAGCAGGTGATCGTGCTGACTTGCAGGACGCGCGCCTTTGCCACGCTCGGGGGTCGGCAGCTATATATTTCATCGAATATCGGCGAACCCATTGTGCCCTAAGCGGCCAATCTGTAGCGTTTGTTGCCTAACAACACCGTCACGAATTTGTCTCACTTCATTATGCCCGTGCGCCTTTCCAGTATGAATGTAAAATTTCTCACACCTCGGCAAGCGACATCGCTAGATAGGCACCGACGACCGACCTCACCCAATCCCGGTTCCACCGATCACAAGCGACCTCTTTGAATTCATCATCCAGTCACTCATTGCAGTTCTTCGACACCTGGCCCCTCAATCAAGCATACAGCTTCTCAAGCGAGGCCTCTCTCGATGCGCGGTCCAGTGCGTAGGATTTCTGCTTGAACTCGACGCCATCCAACAATCTGCTGATATAACCAGATACCGTGTCGGCTGCACCAACTAAGGCAGCATCAATGCTGTGGATATAGCGGCTCGTAACGGTTCCGCGCGAATGCCCCATCAATGCAGCGACGGTTGCCTCGGTAAAACCGAGATCGTTCGCAACGCTAGCAAAACTATGCCGCAACACATGCGGCGTAATGCCTTGCAGTGCGGTGCCTTTGAGAACTGCATTCCAGTGCTTCGGGAAGCCGACAAACGGCACCCCATCGACAGTTCCTGGAAAAACAAACTCACCCACATGGTCGCGACGCAGGGAGTCGATGAGATCGAGGACTGCAAGACCCACCGGTCTGACGGATGCGCCTTCTTTGCTATCGCCCAGTCTGAGACAACTGTTCTCGGTGTCGACTTCATCCCATCGAAGACCGATGATTTCGCTGCGCCGGCAGCCGGTGAGGGCGAGGATGTGGATCATCGTCACGGCGGACGTGAAGCGTTCGTCCTCTGCCGCTTTTTTAAGAATGGGCCCAAGCAAGCGGTATTCACGCTCGCTCAACCGTCGATCTTTTACCCGATCTGCTGGCTTTCGGACACCGTGGACGGGGTTTCGATCAATGATCCCATGCTCCTTTGCATAAGTGAAGATGCCGCCCAGCAAGCCAACGGTCCGGCTCGCAGTTCCGCTCCCGCCACGCACGATCGCACGGCCATACAATTTGGTTTTCACATCTACTTTCGTTTTTCCGGACGCCACATCCTGGATGAACCGGTTGATGTCTGACGAAATGACGTCCTTCACGCGCCGCGTTCCAAGCAACGGGATGATATGACGTTTCACGCGGCCCCTGTCGGTGTATAAGGTGGATGCTTTCTTTGGGCGTCGCCCCTTACCGAGAATGATCCCCTTTGCGACATCCTCCAGATAACGCTCGCAGAGCTCTTTCACAGTAATCGCCTTAACGTCGAGCTGACGCTGTTCTGCGGGGTTATCCCCTTGGGCGATCTGTCCAAGCAGTATCCGGGCTTCCTTGCGCGCCGTCTCCGGCGTCCAGACGCCATGCAGGCCGATCGTGTAGCGGCGGCTTCGACCGCCCGAGCGGTACTGGACAAGGTAGCTCCGCTTGCCCGACGCGAAAATTCGCAAACCGAAGCCAGGAAGTTCTTCGTCCCAAATGAAATAGTCCGCCATACGCACATCAGCTGAATCGACAACACGTTTACTTAGCTTGGCCATTTCCACTTCCTCCTCGCTCGCTTTAACTGCTTCCGCGGAAGCACCACGGAAGCAGTTGGCGGAAAATTACAGCTTGCTGTAGCGTACCGTATTCGGCGGGAGGATCAAAATATTTCTTTATAATCAGTTAGATATCGTACTATGGCGTATAAAGAGAAAACCTGGCGGGGACCGTTTTTTTTCCCTCCGAAGGCAGAGGCCAGGGGTTCGAATCCCTTCGGGTGCGCCAATAATTTCAGTGACTTATAGATCTTATACCAACCTTGGTGAGTTCGTAACTCACCAGATACTCACCAACCGGCGGCTTGCTATGGCGTGTCGAAGGCGAGAGAGGCGCAGACTTTTCTCGCGGTCGCAGGCTTCGACCTCAAAGCGAAAAGCGCCAAAGCGGAAGGCAACCATCCCAGCATGAAGCCGAAAAAGGATTAACTTGATCAGGCGCACGTCACTCGTGGGATGACACCGGACGCAGCATGCCGCCTCCAAGCGATGGCACCGCTTATATTGCCATGCCCCTGCTTCTCGTCATTCCACAGCGCTGGCGCGGGTAGCGGACCACATTGATCACTGCCCATCGGAAATTCGGATCTCCGAGCGTCCTGCGCCGCGCTTCTCCACGCGCACTTGTACGGCAATCCGGTCGATCATGGCGGCGACGTGAGTGATGACGCCAACCTTCTGCCCGCGCCCCTGCAATGTTTCCAGCGCGTCCACGACCATATCAAGAGTCTCCGCGTCTAGCGATCCGAATCCTTCATCGATGAACAGCGTATCGACAAAGGACGCCCGGCCTTCGAGACCAGAAAGCGCCAGTGCCAGCGCCAAAGAGACGAGGAAACGTTCGCCGCCTGAAAGACTTCGGGTCGCGCGGACCTCGTCGCCCATGTCTCGATCGATGATGTGCAGTGTGAGATCGCCTGCTGCCCCCCGGACGAGCCGATACCGCGGGCTCAACGCGTTGAGGTGATCATTGGCCAGTTGGACCAGATGGTCGAGTGTGATGCCTTGTACGAAGCGGCGGAACCGATCCCCACTAGCCGAGCCAACGGCGTCGTCGACGGCCTGCCAAATAGCGAGCTCGGCTTTCGCCGCGTCGATTTCTGCCGACAGGGTTGCCGCCGCGCGGCGCGCATCGTCGTCTCGTAGCAGTGCGGCGGACAACGCGCCGGTTCGTTGGTGCAATTCCCCGATTTCCGTCGCCAGCACCACGAGAGCGGCGGTCAACACCTCCACGTCGGTCGTCTCATCAAACTCTTCAAGCGCACTGCTCAAGTCAGTCTGCCGCGTCAAGATCGCAGCGCCGGCATCGTTCACGGCCTGATCGATCTCTTGAATGCGCAATCGCAGCGCTCTGCACACAGCTGGCTCGGTGGCAATGAGCGCGGCAACCTGATCAGGTGACCGTGCAACGCTCTGACAAGCCAGATCAAATGCGTCCTCCGCTAAAATGTGGTGGCGTTTTGATGTATCCAATGCGGAGACGGCTTCCTCGCAACGAACGATGGCGGCCTGAAACGCAGCGGCTGTGGCCGATTTCGCATCGTGCGCCATGGCGAGCGTTTCGCGGGCTGTCCGGCGCCCTTCGTTGATCCGAGTACGATGAATAGCCGTGGGCTCGCCGTCAAAGAGCTCGACCCGGGCAAGCGTTTTCTCGTCCACTAATGAACGACGTTGGTTGAGATGTGAACCGCCCCGGGATTGCCGGAGGCTATTTGGTTTAAGTTACGCGGCCATGGGGATTTCGTCCAGCATGGCGTAATAATTTTTTTCAGCCTCAGCGGGCGGGATGTTGCCGATGGGTTCCAGCAGCCGCCGGTGATTGAA
>CAMTVX010000100.1:0-7144 GCA_947085295.1 uncultured Alphaproteobacteria bacterium
GATCGGCCAAAGCAAACGGCGCGCCTTATCAAGGTTCACATTGTCTGGCCATGAATTCAGCGGCGCAAACCGTTGATTGCCTGTGCCACCCCCGCCGCGACCATCGGCGGTACGATAAGAACCTGCAGAGTGCCATGCCATGCGGATCATCAGGCCGCCATAGTGCCCCCAATCGGCAGGCCACCATTCCTGACTATCAGTCATCAAGGCATGTAGATCCTTTTTCAAAGCATCGACATCCAGCTTTTTTAGCTCTTCGCGATAATTAAAGCCTTTACCCAATGGATTGGTCTTTGTGTCCTGCTGGTGCAAAATATCCAGATTAAGTGCGCTTGGCCACCAATTGACATTGGATTCACCGGCGGTAGTATTTCCACCATGCATCACCGGACACTTATTTTCGTTTTGCATCTTTTTCTCTCCTGATAATAATGCCTACACTTTAGATATGTTCTAAGTTTCTGAATTCAAGTGGATTGACCAGATCTGCGTAGGCTAAAGCAAATAATGCTCGAGCGCTGAAGCGGCACGAATAATGCGCGCGGCGGCGTGATGCGGCCTGATGTGACGCAAAAAGGGTAATGGCGCCTTGTCTTAAAAGTAGCGCTTGCTTGCGCCTTGCTTTTGTTACCCGCGATGGCGCTTTAACCCATTGATCGGCACTTATAGCGAATTTACGGTTTGCTTACAGAAAGACAGTTATCTCCCCTTCGAGCCCTTACGAGGGAAATATTAGATTGTTTGACGGTGGCCACTGATGCCAGGGGCCAGATAATAACAGGAGCATTTATGAAAAACCCGCTTTTTGCGATCTCAACTGCCGTGATGATGACCTTGTCTGCTGGGGCTTATGCCGCTGATGAGAAGAAAGACGAGTTTGAATCCAGCACCTCCACGAAAAGCACGACGTCCGGAGGCACCGTTAATACTTACGAGAAAAACGTGGATGTAGACGTGGATGACAAGGGCCGGGTAAACAAAACCACGACGACCGAGAAATCAGTTAATCCAGAAGGCCTTCTGAACACGATGAAAGATACCTCGACGACCGAATATGAAGAAAAGGCACGAGGCGGCTACAAGCAAACCACCACTACCAAACATGTTGATCCCGATGGCGCCAATGTGATGATTAAAACAGTCACAAATGTGGACGTCGATGCTGACGGTAAAATCACGACAACAGCCAAAAGTGAAAAAGTTGTCGATCCAGAAGGACTTATGAACTCAACCACAACGACCAGCAAAACCAAGACTGTCGATGGTGTTGTCGTTGAAGAGAAAAAGGAAATAAACGATTAAAGTCGGCATTCACAACGCTGCTCCACCGTTTTTACCTCGCGCCCCGGCGCGGGGGATCTCTCTCCTTTAGTTGGACTATGATGATTTTAGGTTAGTCCATGCTACAATCTCGGTGTCACCCCGGATTTATTCCGGGGTCCAGGGCCACACGCAAAGGCCTGAGTTTGGAACCCTGGACCCCGCAACAAGTGCGGGGTGACAGCGTCTGTGTTGCGATTCGATCTAAACTCATCCCGCTCTAGTTAAAGGGTAACGTCCCCATTCAAAAAAGATAACAAGACAAATTTCAAGCATGAGTGAGGAAAAGATGAAGCGAATGAATCTGGAGAAGCTGGAACAGTTCGATGACAAGAAGTTTTCCCGCCACGAGGTGCTTGAGGGCGAAAGGTCGCATGCGTTACTGCTCTGCCTTCGGCCCGGGCAGTCGGTCCCGGCGCACAGGCACGAAGGCTACGAGATTTTGCTTCACGCGCTCCACGGCCAGGCGGACGTCACGCTTGACGGCGAGCAGATGACACTGCGGGCGGGTGACTTCGTGCTAGTCGACGGAGCAAATGACTTCGCGCCCGTTAACAACGGAGAGGGAAACTTCTCCATGCTCATTACCCTCGTTCGGAAATGATACGCCGAGAGTGGCTATTCAACCTGAAAAAATGGGGTCAGACTCGATTAATCTCACAATTTTAATCGAGTCTGACCCTGATTTTCTACCCTGATTTTCTGTAGGTTATGCGCAATTGATGAAGGCCGATCTGGCCGCCGCCATTATCGCGGCGCTGAACAAGCGCAAACTGACCGCGCGGGCGGCAGGCAAGGTGGCCGGTGTCGCGCATACGGATATTGTGAATATTCGCAATGTGAAGCTGGGGCGTTTCAGCATTGAGCGCCTGGTGCGTATCCTGAACACGCTCGATCAGCGCGTTGAGTTGCGGATAACCAAAGCCCCGGGGCGCGTGAGGCGAGCGGCTTGATGTAAAGGGGAACGGTAAAACTGTCATGTCAAGACCTGACCCCGATTTTGTGACCCCGATTCTGCGGCATTGAGCACAGGGTTGTAGCGTCGCCTTTATAGTCTGAAAAGTGAACTGTGCGAGCCAAGACGGGCAAGCCGCAGCGTGTTCTCATCCGGCTTGCGATAGATCAACAGCAGGTCCGGCTTAATATGACATTCCCGATAGCCAATCCAATTGCCGGTTAAAGCGTGATCACGATTGTGGATGGGCAAAACCTCATCCGTTGCCAGCGCAGTCAGGATATCCGGCAGAAGCAGATCAATATCCCTGGCATGGCGGGGCGCTGCTTTCACGCGCTTGTAATCGCGTTTGAACGCTGAGGCGCGTTCAATCGTCCGCATTCAAATCTTTCATCAGGGCTTTTACGCTTTTGAATTTTTTACCCTTGCCGGTTTCAAGTTCGCTAATGGCCTTTCGCGTGGCGGCGTTCGGCGCTTTCACCTCAAAAGGCAAACGGCGCTCATCGGCCACCCGCAGCATGAGCAGGCGAATGGCGTCGGATATGGACAAGCCCATCGCCTCCAGCGCCTCGGCGGCGCGTTCCTTGGTCGCGGTGTCAATGCGCGCCCTGACATAGGTGTCGGCGTTGGCCATCTGCGATGTTCCTTTGAGGATGGTCTCTGATTGCGCACTGTAGTCTTATTGTGACTACATATCAAGCGGATAAATTCAAATCGCTTGCGTATATCGAAGAATGCTAATGTCGCATTAATCTTGGGTGAAGGGCCGGGATTACCAAAATGCCTAAAAGTTGGCGGTTAAAAGGGGGGTGAAACTGTCAAGTCAAGATATGAGGCAACCCCGTTTTCTTTTACTTCCTTTAGGAGAATATTATGCGTCAAGATTATCCGAAATGGCTTGCAGAACAAAAATATGCAGAGAATACACAAGGCGCTCAAATTCATCGTGTAAAAAAAGTCGAAGAATATTACGGAGATATGGATAAACATTTTGCAAATGGTTCTTATGAAGACGTGATTACGTCTCTTGAATATACGACAAAAGATGAAAGAATGAACAAGCCAAACCCTTCAAAAATTAAATTTGATGGAAACATTCGGAACAATCTTCAATCATATAAAAATGCAGTCGTACGCTATCGGAAATTTCTTAACGACAAGGGATTTCAAGAGGGGGATTCGGAATTACAGGAATCGGTTGAGATAAAAGAAATGCTTCAATCTCCTGAAGAAGCCATACAACAACGCTTTTCTCTTGAGCGAGACATGCAAGCCGCAATTCGGCGCAATATTGCAAGTCTTGATCCGGCCCTAAAAATCATTGATGACGGAGCGGAACGCGCTGTTGAATCAGGATTGATTGACATTACTTGTGAGGACGACGCTTCCATTGTTGTTGTTGAGTTAAAGGCGGGAAAAGCTGATAGCCGTGCAATAGGACAAATATTGGGATACATGGGTGATATTCACGAAGAAGAGGGCGCAAAGCCAGTGCGCGGAATTCTTGTTGCCCATGACTTTGAAAAGCGCGCCAAGGCAGCTGCTCGTGTTGTTCCAACCCTCACACTGAAAAAATATGCGATAGAGTTCAAATTTACATCAGAGGATTAATACCAGCGGCCTTATGTTTTGACTCTTTGTCATTCTGAGCGAAGCGAAGAATCTCTCTTTGCCACAATGAGATACTTCGCCTTCGGCTCAGCATGACAGGTCATGTGATAGGGCCGCTAGTATAATATACACGAAAGGGGGTCAGATATTGACATGACGAAAAATCAGGGTCAAGTCTTGACATGACAGTTTTTGTCTCGCTGTCACACTAAAATAACATCTTTTAAGTCCCGCCTAAAATGGGGGTCACAAAATCGGGGTCAGGTCTTGACATGACAGTTTTTGTGCCCTTGACGTTCTACAATGGCACCTTTTAAGTCTCACCTAAGCCACCCTTCTGAATTCATATTTTATGCCGAGTTTTTCGAGATAGCGGATCAGGCGGTCGATGGTGAATTCGGTAAACTGATAGCGCAGAATTTTGCTGACCAGCGCTTCGCTGATTTCGAGTTTCTGGGCCAGCTCGCGCTGGTTCAGGTTGTTTTCACGCTTGTAGACAATGAATTCGGCGCAGACATCATATTTGATCCGGTCCGCAACAGTTTCGGCCATGCCGGGACCAAAGCTCCAATCATCGCCGCCACCGTGGTGGCGTGTCACGGCTTCTATGTCTTTGGGCTTGGGCCATTTTGGCATCGCATTTAATCCTTTACCCGGAAGGCGTTTATGACGCCCAGAAAATCATCCTCGCAATATAATTAAAGGGAATTAAATAGGACGTTACCCTTTTTTGATCATGTTGATGCGCCTACACCCCCAACTTGTCATGCCCCGGCCTGTCCGGGGCATCCAGTGTTACACGGAAAAACCTGCATTTGTGACTCTGGATTACCCGGACAAGCCGGGTAATGACAGCGTGTGTGTAGAGGGAACTGGACAATAACAAAATCTCACGTCGCACTCCGCAGCACCGAGCTCACTATCCGCTCCAGATGCGTCAGGGAGTTGCAGACTTGCACCTGGTGGCAGTAGGGCTGGAATTTGCGCATGACGGAGTCGGCGTAATTCCAGGTGTTTTTTTCTTCGGGGTTCAGCCACATCACCCATTTGGCGCGTTCGTAGATTTTTTTCATGATCTCGGAACCCGGATCGCCATAATTGCTGCGCGCGTCGCCGAGGATGATGACGGTGGTGCGGCTGTCGATGTCGTTGAGCGCCAGTTCGGCGAAATCCTGTAATGAGCGGCCATAGTCGGTGGAACCCTGGCCCCATTCGGCGAGCGTTTTGGACATCGCGGTTTCCACGTCGCTATCCTTGAACAGATCGCTGACCTCGCCCAGCCGCCCGGAAAACGCAAAGCTGCGCACCTTGGGCATCACTTCGTTGAGGCTGTAGAGGAACATCAGCATGAAATGCGCCACCTTGGCGACGGATCCGGACACGTCGCAGATCGCCACCACCTTGGGGCGGTCGATCTTGACCGACTTCCAGCGGATGTCGAACGGCACCCCGTCATAGGCGTGGTTTTTCGCCATGGTCTTGCGGATGTCGAGCGCGCCGCGATCATACACCTTGCGGCGGCGCGAATGAATGGCGATCAGGCGCTTGGCCATTTTGCGCACCATTTCCTGCACCATGCGGTAATCGCGCCGTTCAATATTGGTCAGCCGCGATTTGGACAAAATATCTTCGCGCAGATGGTGGCCGTCGGTGTCGGCATGCAGCAGGAATTGTTGCTCCACATAATCGCGCACCTGCGAGAGCAGATATTCGCGGCCCTTGCGCAGACGCTCGGCCAGCTCATGCGCGTCGGCGCTGTCGCGCTTGCGCAATTCGGTAATGTCATTGTTCAGCGCCTTCAGGCCCATATGTTCCAGAATACGCCGCCCATACAGGCCCTTTTGCGTAAAAATATGAATGTTGCGCAATCCAACCGCCTCGCCCGCTTCGGCCATCGCGACGGCAATCCCGGTGCGGTCGCCGGACAGCACCATCTGCGACAGCGGCGATAATTGCTCGCGCATTTCGGCCTGTTGTACGGCGCCGGTAATGTCGGGCGCGCCTTCGCCGCCTTCGCCGCCGCGCGCGGCGCAACCCTTGCCGCCGCCTTCGCCCTGACCCTGGCCTTCCTGGCCAGCGGCGTCGTCGAGTTGCGGTATGATGCTGGCGTCGCCCGCAGCCTCATTGCGGTCGGCCATTTCCATTTCGTCCAGCTCATCAAATTTGAAAAACCGGTCGAAGGTGTAATCGTAGATATTTTTCTCGTCGGCGGTTTTGGGCAACACCAGCGCCAGCGCATTTTTCAGCATGGCGCGGTCGGTGTACCCCACCAGATCAATCACCTGGTGGGCGTCGACCACTTCCGTGCTGGACACGCGCACATCGGCGTTGCGCAACGCCTTGATGAAATCGCCGAGTGTCTGGTCCATTTTTGGCTCTCCGCGCTTGTGTTACACACCCAGCGGGCGTTTTGACGCCTTCAACGCATCGCTGGTCAGACTGCTGATCTGCGCGCCGACCATCTCAATATCATCCTGGAATTTCAGAATAACATTCAGCGTATTGCGCACCATTTCGGGTTCCAGCGTATTGGCGTGCAGCAACAGCAGCGTGCGCGCCCAGTCGATGGTTTCGCTGACAGCCGGCAGTTTTTTCAGATCCATGCCGCGAAGTTCCTGCACAAAGGCCACCAGTTCATTGCGCAATTTCACCGAAACATCCGGCACTCTAGCTGCAATAATTTTGCGTTCCAGCGCCGTATCGGGAAACGGAATATACAGATGCAGACAGCGGCGTTTCAGCGCATCGCTCAATTCGCGCGTATTGTTGCTGGTCAGGAACACCACGGGTTTGATCGTCGCCTTGATGGTGCCGATTTCGGGGATACTGATCTGATATTCCGACAGCAGTTCCAGCAGGAAGGATTCAAACTCCTGATCCGCCTTGTCCAGTTCGTCAATCAGCAGCACGGCGCCGGCGGGCGCACGCATGGCTTTCATCAGCGGGCGTTCTTCCAGAAACTGTTCGGAAAAGAACACGTCGGAAAACTGATGCAGCTTGTCCATCGATTCCGACAGGCCCTTGGCGCCCTGCAACACATCGCCCAGCGTCTCGCGCAGGATCTGCGTGTACAGCAATTGCTTGCCATATTTCCATTCATACAACGCCTTGGATTCGTCCAGCCCTTCATAGCATTGCAGCCGTACCAGCGGCAGGCCGAGATATTTCGCGGTGGCAATCGCCAGCTCGGTCTTGCCGACACCGGGGGGGCCTTCGACCAGCAGCGGCTTTTCCAGATTTTGCGCCAGATAGATCGAC
>CAMTVX010000101.1:0-15757 GCA_947085295.1 uncultured Alphaproteobacteria bacterium
AAAGTTCCTGATGCGCTCATAGCATTGTTCCGGCGTGCCATAGACCTGAATGCTCTTGAAGAATTCAATGGTGGCGTCAACATTGTTCGCCACATGCGCCTGCATGCTGGCGTAGCTTTCATAGCCTTTGATATTCTTCAGATGATCGCCAGCCATTTCATAATGCTCGATGACGGTCTTGTAATAGCCGCCAATATATTTGTGCGCCATTTCCTCGGCCCGGCCCGCATCCTTGTCGCAGAAGGTCCAGCCACCCAGGATCGGCGGGGGCGCTTCATGGCCGTTCACTTCGCGGAAAATCTTGCGGTAATCGACCAGCTCTTTTTCGACATGCTCCCACGGTTTTTGCGGGATGATCAGAATCCCAACGCCCAGGCGCGCCATGATCTGCGAGCTTTCCGGCGAAACGGCGGCGGCATAGGTGCGGCCCTTGAAGGTCTTGAACGGGCGCGGGCGGATATCGCGTTTCGCCTGCTTGATATGCTTGCCGTTAAATTCACAGGTGCCGCTTTCCAGCCCTTCGAGGATCATCTGCGCGGATTCGGTGAAATATTCGCGACTGTTGTTCTGGTCGCGGCCAAAACCTTCAAACTCCACCCGGCCCAGACCCCGGCCAATACCCAGGATCATGCGGCCATTCGACATGTTATCCAGCATCGCCACTTCTTCGGCCACACGCATCGGATCATGCCAGGGCAGCACGATAACCATCGATCCCAGCAGCAGCTTGTCGCTCTTGCCGGCAAAATATGACAGGAACTGCACCACATCGGGGCACATGGTGTAATCGGTAAAGTGATGCTCAACCCCCCAGATCGACTGAAACCCCAGCTCCTCGGCCATCAGGCCCAGGCGAATTTCCTCATTATATACTTTCTGATCCGAAAGTTTCGGATCGGTCCCCTGAAACACCAACGCCAAACCGACATCCATCGCAAATCTCCCTGTTTTCTATGATTGATATGAAATTTGACCATATTTGGCGGGGGAAAGCCATGTTTTTTGGGGGGAGTGTGAGATTGACGTCTTTCTTATTGATTTTAGTATTTTGTACATACATATTGCTGTATGCAAGTCAGCTATGACCCCGCCAAGAATGACAGGAACATCCGGGAGCGCGGATTATCTTTTGACCGGGCGGCGGAATTGGATTTTGCCACGGCAATAGTAGATCAAGATGTGCGCAAGCAATATGGTGAAGACCGCTACATTGCACTGGCCTTCTTAGATGGCCGGTTGCATGCGATGTGCTTCACGCTGACAGACAAAGGCATGAGGGTGATCAGCTTCCGAAAGGCAAGCGCCAGAGAGGTAAAGCGATATGAAGCGCAGAAAGCCATTGACTAACGCCGCCGGTGAGGTCCGTGAATTGACCACCGCTGATATGGCGCGATTTAGACCTGCCGCCGAGGTTCTGCCGTCGGCGTTTATGAAGATGATCGCAAGGCGTGGCCCTCAAAAGGCGCCCACCAAGTCGCTGATCTCAATTCGCCTGTCGCACGATGTGGTGGAGCAGTTCCGCGCCACAGGAGAAGGCTGGCAAACCCGTGTGGATACGGCTTTGAAAGACTGGCTGAAAAGCCATAAACCCGTGGGGTAATGAAGCCCAGTCCTGCGTGTCAAGAATGGGTGTAGCGATTAGTCCAAAGATTTGCAACTGACCTGAACCGCGCTATTAAAAAATAGAAAAAATCATTTTATTTCGTCTTCATTCATTTGCCGCTCAATCGAAGATAATCTGCAATTAAAAAACATTTTAAGGGCAGCATCATTTATCGATTCTGCAAAAGCAAGCGCCTCATAGTGATAAACGTTGTGAACAGATTTTTCTCCAATTTCACGTATAAGCTCAACCAGATCAATCGGAGTCGATCTTTTTTTATTTAAATCATAAATCCGCTTCAACTTCTTATGATCAGCAAGAATGAGGTATTTGTCCGCCGTAAGTCGAACAACGATATTTTCGAATAAATTCGAGGGTAATGATTCTAGTTTAGCCCATAAAAGCCGGTTAAGCAGTGGAAATCCGTGATTCCATGTCTTCTCCAAATCAATCTCAGAAATTGCCAGATAAGCATCAACGAATTTCCGGACTAGTTCTGGTTTTTTGTTATCCCCGTCCTTAGTAAATATCGCTTGGATTTGCCGACAACGATGACGTAGCAGATCATCTACACGCCATATATCCACTTTTTTCTGATTCAGCCTTAGGCCATAACGGTCGAGATGCCGAGAGATTATCAGTAAGAGACCTTCCACCTTGCTGGGGTCATTCAACAATATCATCTGATCGTCAGCGTAACGAAAATACATCGCGCCGACTTTCGCGCAAACGGTTTCCGCAAATTTATCGTATTTTTGCAGGTAGAAATTGGAAAGTATGCGGGAGCAATCTTGAAGGGCATCTTGAGGAAGTCCTACAATTTGAGGATGCAGCCCGGTATTGCGTCGATTCCAATGATTGAGCAAATAAAACAATAGCGTAATAATCCAACCTTTCTCACTCTTCGCCTCCTCCCGAATCCATCTCTCGAGCATGTCTAGGCGTACACAATCGTAAAAATTAGATAAATCTAGCTGCAGAACGTGCGAGTAAGCTCCTTTTTCGAGTTGAGAAAAAAGGAGGGAATTGAATTCACCGAATGCTTTTGTCCATGCAAATGGATTAAACGAATAACGTCCATACTCCGTAAGCTCGCATTCAATTTCAGCTTGTTCTCGCTGTCGAAGTTTCCCACCAAGCGACCAACCGCCAAAGGTATTAGCGGTACGATTTACACAAAGAACATCTTCGAGTTCCTTAATGCAGTAATAATAGACGCAATAGTCCTCTATGCAAAAAACCGGTACGGTACGGGCTACTCCGAACCCTTTGTTCATCACAATTTCATTTTCCGGTATATTAGGCGCATAACGGGCTGACGTGATGGATTGGAAGACTTTTTCTATCAGGGCTTGCTTCTCTTTTTTTGTCTGGGGAGTTTTTATAGGGAACGCGCGATTCTTAAAGGCTTTCCAAAAACTGGAATTAAATAGCTTGAAAAATTCTTTCTTGTTCATCTAATAACCAATCTCCAACGGCTGTCGAGAGATCGGAGCGGCCAATCTTGAAGTGCTCTCAAATGATCTCATGCTATTGTTAAGTCCAATATTTCTAACGACTTTTGGCTGTTAACCCTGTCGTTGTAGGGCGAGAGTATGCGGCATAATAAGAATGCTAAACACTTTTCGTGGTGAGAAACGAGACGCCATTAACAAAAAGCCGGACTTCTAGCCCGGCTTTTTGGGATATTGTCGACCAGACACCTACTATTCCGCTGCCTCTTTCAGCAACTCCATCAGCGGCCGGCCCGGCAGTTTCTTTACCTCCGGCATGACTTCCTTGGCGAACAGGCGCATGCTGGCTTCGGCGTCGGCGATGGGCATGCCGGCATAGTTGAAAAAGCCGTTATAGGCGCCCGCACCGGTGAGTTCGGTAAAGTTCTTGATCTTTGTGTAGCATTGTTCCGGGGTGCCATAGACCTGGATGCTTTTGTAGAATTCGACGGCGGCGTCGACATGGCCGGTGATATGCTTGTTCATGCCCGCATAGCTTTCATAGCCTTTGACATTGTTCAGATGGTCGCTGGCCATTTCATAATGCTCGATCGCGGTGCGGTAATAGCCGCCAATATATTTGGTTGCCATTTCCTCGGCCCGGTCCGCATTCTTGTCGCAATAGGTGAAGCCGCCCAGAATGGGCGCGGGCGCATCGGCGCCATTCACTTCGCGGAAAATCTTGCGGTAGTCGCCAAGTTCCTTCACCACATGCGACCAGGGCTTTTGCGGGATAATCAAAATGCCCACGCCCAGTTGCGCCATCAGTTGCGAGCTTTCCGGCGATACGGCGGCGGCATAGGTGCGGCCCTTGAAAGTTTTGAAGGGGCGCGGGCGGATGTCGCGGCGCGCCTGCTTGATATGCTTGCCGTTGAATTCGCAGGTTCCGCTTTCCAGGCCTTCAATGATCATCTGCGCGGATTCGGTGAAATATTCGCGGCTGATATTCATGTCTTTACCAAAGCCGTCAAACTCCACCCGGCCCAGACCCCGGCCAATGCCCAAAATCATGCGGCCATTTGACATATTGTCCAGCATCGAAATTTCTTCGGCGACGCGCATCGGATCATGCCAGGGCAGCACAATGACCATGGTGCCGAGCAGCAGCTTGTCGCTCTTGGCGGCGAAATAGGACAGAAACTGCACCGGATCCGGGCACATGGTGTAGTCAGTGAAATGATGTTCGATGCCCCAGATCGACTGGAAACCCAGTTCTTCGGCCAGCATACCCAGGCGCAAATCCTGCTGATACACCTGATGATCGGAAAGTTCCTTATTGGTGCCCTGAAACACCACCGCCAAGCCAACATCCATCACACATCTCCCCGATTTTATGAGTATCGGGAAAGTGGACCATAAAGCGCGGGGGATTGCCAAGTGTTTTGTTGGGAGCGTTCTTCGATTAGAGCGTAATCCGTTTAGATTGACACGCAACTCTCTGCACTGTCATTGCGAGGAGCGAAGCGACGTGGCAATCCAGAGCCACAAACTCAGGCCTTTGCGTGAGACTCTGGATCGCCACGCTTCGCTCGCGATGACGAAGTAGAAAAAGACCGGGAATGCACCCGGCCTTTTGGAATTTCAGCCCTTAACGCCCCGCAACGCCTCGCTGTTTGCGGCCTGATCGAAGCCCTTCAGAATTTCGGCATAGCGTTTTTCAACTGCGCCGCGCATGTTCGGGTCGGTGAATATATACGGCCAGTCATTCTTCACCGCCTCCAGCACCAGTTCGCCGACAATGCGCGGGTCCAGACCGCCTTTCAGAAAATTATTCACCATTTCCTGGCCGGCTTTTTCCTGCGCGGTCATTTTTGACGGGTCGGGCGCGCCGCCGAAACGGTCCGGGCGGTTGCGCTGGGCGTTGCCGATATTGGTGTTGACGAAGCCGGGGCACAGCACCGACGCGCTGATATTGGTGCCCGCCAGTTCTTCGCGCAGCACATCGCTCATGCCGACGGCGGCAAATTTGGTTGCCGTGTACGGACCACCCACCATGCTGGCGGCGATGATGCCGGCCATCGACGCGGTGGTAACGAAATGCCCGCCCTCGCCATGTTCCTTGATATGGGGCAAAAACGCCTGCACGGCATAGACAATGGCCATCTGATTGACGCCCACCACCCAGTCCCAGTCGGCGACGCTGGCCTGATCCATGCGCCCGCCAGCACCTATGCCGGCGTTGCTGCACACCACATGCACTTTGCCGAACTGATCAAATGTCGTCTGCGCCGCCGCGAACATGGCGTCCCGCAAGGACACATCGCACAGCACGCCGGACACCTGAACATTGGCGCTTTTATTCAGATCCGCCACCGCCTTGTCCAGCGCCGCCTGCTCAATGTCCGCGATCATGATATTCATGCCCGCCCTGGCAAAGGCCTGTGCCATGCCATAGCCGATGCCGCTGGCGCCGCCGGTGATAAATGCTGTTTTACCCATCAACCCTTTCACTGGATCAATCCCCTGTTTTGATGTCACGTGTAAATCCTCCAGAGAAAGCTAGTCAATAAAACGCGCTGTGGTTTGATTGCAGTCAAACCACAGCGCAAAAAATTATATCGGGAATGATTATTCGGCGGCCATTGCGCGATTTTCAAGGGATTCGAACTTCGCAAACAGCTTCTCGCCACCATCAAGCGCCAGGATTTGCCGTTGCAAGGCGTCGCGGGTCTGATTGCGCCCGAAATCAAACGCCGCGCCGGTATGATATTCAATCATCGGCGTCCAGAGCGGATCGAACAGATCCTTGCCGCGCATGGTTGCGCCATCCACAGTCTTGATCGTCAGTTCACGGAATTCCGACAGCATCACGCGCAGACTGGCCACATGGATATTTTCATCCAGGCGGATGCGGTTGATAAGATCGGCCGCGAGGTTTGCGCCATCGCGATTATTTTTGAACGCATCGGGGTTTTTAACCACCGTTTCATTGAACCGGAAAATCGCCTCGGCACGCACTTCAATCATGGTCAGGTTCATCAGCAGCAGCAGATATTGCTCATGCTCCGGCGGAATTTGCGGCATCAGACGGCCCGTTTCAGGCCGGACAATGCTTTCGGGAATTTCCGCCCGTCCGTAGGCGTCCCTGCCAAACAGCGCATCGCGCGCGGCAAACCACATTTTATTATGGGCGCCGATATCGGTTGCCGGATTTCCGCCCTCGTCCCAGCCATGTGCAACCAGCAGACCCTTGTTCAGATGGTCAATACACAGCGTGCTGATATCTTCAACAATGATCGACTGAAAATCCGGCGCCGGGAAACTGGCCAGCAGCGCGCCGCGCCCTTCGATCACGCCCGCAATGGTCAGCGAATTCCACATGGTCAGATCAAGGCCGTTTTCCAGCAGCAGCCATTGTTGTTCCGGCGTCGGATAGTTACCCATCTTCAGCAGATCGGCGCTGCAATCAATCAGCTTCCAGCCCTTGCGTTCCACTTCGCTGCGCCAGGCCGCGATGGCGGGAATGCGATGCAGCGAACGCGGCGGCGTGTAATTTCCTGCCGGATCAAAACCGCCATGCAGCTTGTGCCCTGCCGCCATGTGATATTCCGCATACGGATGGCTTGAAAGCAATTCTTCCTGGGTGTAAACGAGCTTTACCATGTATCTGTTCCTTATTCCGCAGCCGCAGCAAGCGGGGTTTCCAGCGCATCAAGCTGGCGCACAAGCGCCTCGCCATCCGGCAGCGCCATCAATTGTTTGACAATGCTTTCGCGGGTTAATTTACGGCTATTGTCGTAAACTGTTGTCGAATGGAAATCGACCATGCCTTTCCAGATTGGATCGAGCATGTCGCTGCCCTTGATCGTGCTGCCGTCATCCAGCTTGAAAGTCAGCAGGCGCATTTCCGACAGGATGGCGCGCAGATAGCCCACATGGCTGGCCTCGTCCTGGCGGATGCGTTCGACCAGAACAGCAGCTTCTTCGGCTGCTGCGCGGCGGTCCTTGAACAGATCGGGATCGCGGAACAGACTACAGCAGAATGCGAACATCTTTTCCGCGCGCACTTCGACCATCAGAATATTCATATAGATCAGCAGGAACGCTTCATGCTGTTCCGGCAGTTTTGGAAACAGCCGCATGCCTTCTGGTCGCGTGATATTGTCGGGTGCAATCGGCAAGGGATAGGCGCTCTTGCCGAACAGCAGATCGCGCACCACATACCACATCTTGTCATGCGCGCCGATGTCGCTGCCGTCCAGGCCGCCTTCGTCGCGGCCATGCGCGTGATGCAGGCCCTTGTTCAGATGACCGATGGCAGTGTTGCTTATGTCCTCAACAATGATTTCCTGAAAGTCAGGCCCAGAAGCATTGCTAAGAACCTTGCCACGCCCTTCAATGTCGCCCACGATGGACAAGGAATCCCAAAGGGTTTTACCAAGACCAAGATTTAACAGAAATTTCTGCTGCTGATGATTGGGATAATTTTCACGCTTCAATAATTTAACGCTGACATCAATCAGCTCGCCGCCATTGGCCACAACATTTTGCGACCAGGCTTCGATGGCCGGGCCTCTGCCCTGCATACGCGGCGAAAGATACTTTCCCGCCGCATCAAAGCCGCCATGCAGACTTTCGCCCATTACCACATGGGGTTTCGCAAAAGGAAAATCGGCCATCATTTCTTCGTAGGTGTAGTTCAGTTTTGCCACAATGAATCCTCCGGTAAAATGGATTAAACTTTTGAACCGCCGTCTGCTTCTGGCGCGCCAAGACCGCGCAGAACGAACCGCGTCAGATTTTTCAGGAAATGTTCCCGGTCGCCCCATGTCTCCGGGGCACTGGTGCTAACCACGCTGATGATCATCAGGACGGCGTAGCCAATAATCTTCGGATCGTAATCCTTCCAGATCAAACCGGCTTTCTGTCCGCGCGCTATGACCTCGGCCCAGCGCGCGGCCCATTGATCAACGATAGAGGGCGTCGCCGCCTCCGGATCATCACGGGACATTAGCTGATGCCCGGCCCAGGCGGCTTTCAATACGCCCGGATTGGCCTGCACGAAATCCATCGAGACTTCCATTACGCCGTAAACCCGCTCTTCATGGGTGCGGCAACTGGCCAGCCGCGCCAGAATCAGCGCATCCACCTCTTCCTGCGCCTGGGCGACAAAATCCCGAAAGCAGGCCTGCTTGTCGGTGAAATAAAGATAAAATGTGCCGTGACCGACCCCTGCCAGACGGGAAATATCCTGTGGCCTGGTGTCATGATAGCCGCGCTCCACAAACAATTGCCGCGCAGCCGCCAGCAAGCGCAGACGGCTTTCCGCCTTGCGCTTGTCTTGCCGGGCGCTTCGGGATTCTTCCAGGGCAATATTTGTATGTAATGACATGGGTGACAAATTATCATCGCTTTGACAAATTGTCAATCTCAGAAAATGAGGATATATGCCGCCACCCCGGCCCGGGATCAGAGATATCTGAGCCAGAATAAACGTGAGACGGTGATAATATACTGGATTTACAGGGAACTAAACCTGGGCCGCGCTCATTGCCAAAAAGCTTTCATGGGAAAGCTCAATGAAATGCACACCTATTTCGCCATCATCGGCCGTCCAGACGACGGTTGCTTCATACGTGCCACGATCAAACAGCCCCGGGCCATGAATCGCGCCGCTGATATTTTGATTGGTAACCAATTTATTTCCCGGCACCACAACCCGAAAACCACCCAGCGACCAGTCATTGGTTTTATAGCGCTTATCGACGACAAATATTGTCAGTTTAGCACTCTGGATACGGCGATGCCGCCGCCTATCGGAACCTGACATCGGTCCCGGCGCCTCGACCGGGCGGACATCCCCGCCCGCCATTTCCTTAATCCGTTGAAAAAGTCCCATATCAGCGCCCCGAAAACCTTGATTGGTTGTATACGGAACCATCGTATGGTTAAAACGGTTAATAATGCGTGACTGTTTACAACCGACTAGTCAGGTCGCCATATAAGATGAGCAAGCAAGAGTGCCGCGCTGAAGCTTATCAGGGCGCCCATCTGATGCATCGCCGACATAGCCATCGGCGCCGTCATCAGCAATGTCCACACGCCAAGCGCGAATTGCAGGACAATAATGCCCAGCAGGATCGCCAAAACCATTCTGAGGTTTTCCAGATGCCTTCCGGCCCACCACAGCGCAGTGGTCAATGCCACGATAATCACGGCCCCGATGCGATGGTTGAACTGAACCAGCGTAATATTTTCAAACAGATTAAGATAAAATGGCGTGAGAAGCGCCAGACCCGGCGGCACCCAGTATCCATCCATCAAAGGCCATTCATTATAGGTTAGTCCCGCATCCAGCCCGGCCACCAGCGCGCCCAGCAATATCTGTAAAAAGACCGTGAGACACAAAGCAATACTCCCTGCCCTCAACAGATAAGGCGACACAACGCAGCCAGATGGCGCTCGCCAATAGCTCATCCCCATCCACAGGCTGTAACCATAAACCAGAAATGCCAGTCCCAGATGCGCGGCCAGCCGGTACTGACTGACATCGACACGCACACTCAGGCCGCTTTGCACCATGTACCAGCCCAGGGCACCCTGCGCGCCGCCCAAAACAAACAGCGCGATAAATTTTGGTAATTCAGCGCGGCTGATTTTTCCTGTGCTCCAGAAATAAATATAGGGCGCCAGAAAAACCAATCCAGCCACGCGCGCCAGAAAACGGTGCCCCCATTCCCACCAATAGATCGATTTGAATGCGACCAGATCCATATCCCGGTTGATCAATTTATATTCCGGGATCAGTTGATATTTCGAAAATTCCTGTTGCCATGCCTCTTGCGACAGGGGAGGCAACATTCCGGTGACCGGTTTCCATTCAGTAATCGACAGGCCGGCATCTGTCAGCCGCGTCATCCCGCCAACCAGCACGACAAGCGCAATAAATCCACACAGAAAAAACAGCCAGAGGGCAATCTGTCGGCGCGCTGACGGCGATACAGCAGAATTTTCTGTCATATTCAATTACGCCAAAACCGCTTCTTCGCACCAGATTTTCAGGCGCTCACACAAACGGCTGCGGGCCGCAGGCATCGGTTTGCCATGCGGTTCCAATACATGGCGCGCCATGAAAAATCCGGTTAGATCCAAGCCCGCCAGAATATCTTCTGGTTGTCCCTGCATCTGTGCGCCCAGCAAAAACCCCGGCAGCGGCATCAGACGTTCATGGTATGGCAGTCCTGGCACCCGGCTAACCGCGCGACCGGTGCGCGGCGATACATATATCAGATCATCAATCGCGCCCGTAGCGGCGCATTTCGACAGATCAAGTCCAAAGCCCAGTTCCTCCAGCACTCCAAGTTCCCACCGCACCAACGCGGCCGGCCACATCACAATATGCTCGATGGCGTCCAGCATCGCCAGCATCCCGTCAAAAATCGGGCCGTGCGGTTCACGTTCCGGCAGCACCTGTTGCGCTACAGCGCAGGCCGCTGTCAATCCAGCAAGACGCATGGGGTCGCGCATCACCGCCGCCGCACGGGCACGCACCGGTTCAACAGAATAATTTCCCAGATGTTCGGCGAGCCGCGCGCGCCATTTGACGCTGACTTCATTGCCGGGTTCCAGAACACCGCGCATCTGTTTTGAGGTACCATAACGCACCAGCCCCGCATGACGGCCATGCGTTCTGGTCAAGGCATCGACAATAACCCCGCGCTCGCCATGACGCTGAACCGATAGAATAATAGCGTCGTCAATCCATTCCATCTGCGTATGCCATCCGTCTACGGAACACTTTAGTCCTTGCTGAAATCCAGCCCCATTTCGCGATACCGGGCTGGTTCATCCAGCCATTTTTCATTCACTTTAACATGCAGAAAAAGATGAATGCGCCGCTCGAAGGTTTTTTCCATTTCGTGACGCGCGCTCTCACCGATCTGTTTCAGGGTCTGGCCACCTTTGCCCAGAATAATTGGTTTCTGACTGTCGCGCCGCACATAGATGGTTTGATCGATGCGCGCGCTGCCATCTTTCATTTCCTTCCAGGATTCGGTTTCTACCGTCGAATCATATGGTAATTCCTGATGCACGCGCAGAAATAATTTTTCGCGGGTGATTTCGGACGCCATCATGCGTTCGGTCGCGTCGGATAGCTGATCTTCGGGATATAGCCACGGGCCGGGCGCCACAATGCCCGCCAGAAATGTGCGCAAATCATCCACGCCGTCGCCGTTCGAAGCAGAGATCATAAAGGTTTGCGTAAACAATCCTGACTGATCAAATTTTTCAACCAACGCCAGCAAATCCTCGCGCCGGATCAGATCTATCTTGTTCAGTACCAGTACCGCCTTGCGCTGGGTTTTTGCAAGCCCATCCAGAATGGTCTGTGCATCGGGGTTTAGCCCGCGCACTGCGTCAATGACCAGCACGATACAATCCGCCTCGTCCGCGCCGCCCCACGCGGCCTGCACCATGGCGCGGTCCAGCCGCCGCTGCGGCTTGAAAATCCCCGGCGTATCGACAAAGATAATCTGTGCATCACCAAGTACCGCAATACCACGCAGCCTGGCCCGTGTGGTTTGCACCTTGTGCGTGACAATAGCCAGCTTTGCCCCAACCAGACAATTCAGCAGGGTTGATTTTCCGGCATTGGTCGGACCGATCAGGGCGACAAAACCGCATCGGGTTTGGGGTTCATTCATGGGTTTTCCAATTTCACTGTCAGCAACATGGCCTCGGCCGCTGCGCGTTCAGCTTCTCGTTTTGAGGCGCCTGTGCCGCATAGCGGCGCATGACCTGGCAACCGCACTTCTATCACAAATACCGGCGCATGGTCAGGCCCATCACGACTGATTACGCAATAAACCGGGGTACCCAGTTTGCGCGCCTGACTCCATTCCTGTAACGCCGATTTCGCGTCAGAAGGCGCCGCCGCCAGCCCCGCCAGTCGCGGCGTCCAATAGCTTTCCACAAAGCTGCGCGCAACATCCATGCCCCCGTCAAAATATAGCGCGCCAATCACTGCCTCACACGCATCGCCCAGAATGACCGGTTTCTCGCGCCCCCCGCTGCCCGCCTCTGCGGGGGCCAAAATCAGATGCGCACCCAGATCAATTTCCAGCGCCACCGCCGCACAGGTTTCACGCCGGACCAGCGCATTCAGGCGTAACGCCAGATCGCCTTCATCCGCATCCGGATAATGTTGCAGCAGTAAATCCGCCACCAGAAACGCCAGCACACGATCACCCAGAAACTCCATCCGCTCATTATTGCGGCTGCTCTCACCTGTGGCACTGGAATGGGTCAATGCCTGACGCAACAGATCAGCAGACTTAAAGTGATGTCCCAACCGTTGCTCCAGATGTGTAAGGTGATCTGTGCTCACCTATCCTCCTTGTACAGAGTTTATACTGCGGAACATGCGGTCATAACGTGCGGCCTGCAACCAGCGCCAGAATTCCCACCAGCGTGCGCTGCCATCGGTCGAGAAAAACAAAAATTCAGCGCGCCCGACAAGATTTTCCATCGGCACAAAACCCACCCCGCCATTGGTAACCCGGCTGTCGCTGGAATTATCCCGGTTGTCACCCATCATAAATACATGCCCCTGCGGTACGGTGAAAACCCCGGTGTCATCGACCGGGCCGTTGATCAGCATATCCAGAACATTATGGCTTACGCCACCAGGCATATTTTCACGAAACTGCCGAATTTGCATGGCGTTTCCAGCCAAATCTTTTTCCAGATAATCAGCAACCGGCGTACGCGGGACGATCTGTTCGTTGATATACAGCTCTCCGCCGCGCATCTGGATGCGATCGCCGGGCAAGCCAACCACACGCTTGATATAATCCGTGCTGCCATCCTTGGGCAACTTGAACACCGCAACGTCGCCACGCGCAGGCTGACTTTCCCAGATGCGTCCGCTAATCAATGGCGGACTAAACGGAAATGAGTGGCGGCTATAGCCATAGCTGTATTTCGAAACAAACAGATAATCACCCACCAGCAGGGTCGGGATCATCGACCCTGACGGAATATTAAACGGCTGAAACAAAAACGCGCGGATCACCAGGGCAATCAACAGTGCGTATGCAATAGTTTTGATATTTTCGACCAGTTCACTTGGTTGCTTTTCAGACATTAAATTTCCCTAATTATTTGAAGCTGCAATCGGTACCGCCGTAATTAGCACAATCGCCTGCGCCAGAGGAAAATCATCTGTCAGCGTCAGGTCGATTTGCGCCTCACAGCCCTTCGGGGTGATATCCCGTAACCGCTGTAATGCGCCACCTGTCAGCACCATAGTCGGTTTGCCAGACGATAGATTACTGACACCCATATCGCGCCAATAGACACCTTTGCGAAACCCGGTTCCCAGCGCCTTCGAGCAGGCTTCCTTGGCGGCGAAGCGTTTAGCATAGCTGGCGGCGCGGTTGTGTTTACGCTCGGACCGTACCTGTTCCTTTTCCGTAAACAGACGATTGATAAACCGCGCGCCAAACCGGTCCAGCGTCTTTTCGATGCGCCTTATATCGATCAGGTCATTGCCAAGGCCAATTACCATCAACGCCGTGCCTCATCCATCAGCTTGCGCATGCGCGTGATGGCGGCGTGCAGCCCGATATAAATGGCCTCGCCGATCAGGAAGTGGCCGATGTTCAGTTCAACCACCTGTGGCATTGCGGCGAACACACTCACCGTATCAAAGCTGATGCCATGCCCTGCATGCACCTCCAGCCCCAGCGCGGCGGCATCAATCGCAGCCTTGCGATGTTTGGCCAGTTCCGCCTCAGCCGCCGCGATATCTCCCGCGATGATTTCTTCGCAATAGGCGCCCGCGTGCAACTCAACAATGTCCGCGCCAATATCTTTCGCCGCAACAAGCTGTCTATGATCAGGATTGATAAACAACGAGACACGAATACCGGCATCACGCAGGCGGCCTGCAAATGGCTTTAGAAAATTATGCTGGCCTGCCACATCCAGACCGCCCTCAGTGGTTTTTTCTTCGCGCTTTTCCGGCACCAGGCACACCGCATGCGGGCGATGACGCAACGCAATGTCCAGCATTTCTGTGGTCGCCGCGCATTCCAGATTCAGCGGCAAATTTATCTCGCGACTAAGACGCAGAATATCATCATCCGAAATATGTCTGCGGTCTTCGCGCAAATGTGCGGTGATGCCATCAGCACCTGCTTCGGCCGCCAGTATTGCGGCGCGAACCGGATCTGGGTGCTGCCCACCACGTGCATTACGAATGGTTGCCACATGGTCGATATTCACGCCAAGCCGCAAATAAGGGACAGTGACCATCAACCCAACTCACCTGTATGAGATGGCACGGCGCCAGCCGCAAGCGTAGGATGTGTATTGAAAAAACGTGCGCGCCGCGCCGCCTGAAAACGCGCGACACCATTTTTAACCGGAAAATAAAATACCAGCCCAGCCAATATCCCGACAGGAATACTACCTACCAGAAATGGCATGAATATCTCTCCAAAACTGGCCATGTCAAATCTGAACAGGCTCAGGTCTACACTCCCATCCACGGATGTTCTTCCCAGAATCATCACGCCCGTTTGATATACTCCGGCCCACATAAATGGATAGGTCACCGGATTGCCAAGAAAGTTTCCCAGCATGGATGCAGCGATATTTACCCGCAAGAGCCAGGCAACCAAACCGGATAGTGCAAGATGAAATCCCAGAAACGGGGAAAATGACATAAACACGCCAATTGCAAAACCCAGCGCCACATTATGCGGCGAAGCTTTCAGCCGCATCAGCCTGCGCCAAAAATATATCAACGCACGCCGGTACCCCGACGACGGCCATATCACTTCGCGCGTCTTTTGCAAAAATGTACGTTTTGTACGGCGCTTAAACACTTTTCAGAAAACCTTTATCTTTTTAACCGTGGGTACGTTCAACCTTGCTGACATGGGGTGAACCGCGCAGCGCAGCAATAATATTATTCAAATGTTTAACGTCGCGTACTTCTATGTCCACCAGCATGTCAAAAAAATCCGGTGTGCGACCGGAAATTTTGAGATTGCTGATATTCCCCTGATTTTTAGCAATAAGGGTTGAGAGAACCGACAACGAACCCGGCTCATTCGACAGCGTGGTTTCGATACGCCCCACAAAAAAGTCCGGCGCGTCGCCACTGGCGTCCCAACTGACGTCCAGCCAGCGTTCCGGCGTGCTGCCAAACTGTTCCAGTATTTCACAGTCAATCGTATGGATCGTCGCGCCGCCACCCGTGGTCTGAATACCAACAATACGGTCCCCAGGCAGCGGATGACAACAATCGCCATAATGCACGGCAATTCCCGCAGTCATGCCACGAATGGGAATGGCGGCTGAGCGTTGCCGCTTGCCTTCTTTCGCGCCGGTCAATGCGACAGGTATCTGCGGCGCCTTCATTTTAATGCCAGGGAAAGCCGCCTCCATTAACTGCAATCCGGTAAAAAGCCCGCGTCCCAGTTTTTCATATATGTCTTCCACGGAATTCTGTTTCAGCGGTTGCAATGCCTGCGCAACAGCTTTTTCCGTGAACGGATAATCTTCTGTGCGGAAAGCCTTTTGCGCAATTTCCTTGCCCAGCGCTACATATTCACCGCGCTGACTTTCGCGGACATATCTGCGTACGGCCGCGCGCGCCTTTGCCGTTACGGCCACGCCTTCCCATCCGGGCGAGGGCGTTTGCGCAGCA
>CAMTVX010000102.1:0-18195 GCA_947085295.1 uncultured Alphaproteobacteria bacterium
AAAATCTGGTGCTATTGCCGGAAAATCTGGTGCCGTTCGCGCATTGGATTACGCCGCCGATGGTGCCCAAACGCTTTGATACGCATTTTTTCATTATAGAAGCCCCCATTGATCAAATCGCGCTGCATGACGGCCATGAATCGGTTGATTCAGTCTGGATCACACCTGCCAAAGTGCTGGAAGAGGGCGATGCCGGACGCCGCACAGTTATTTTTCCAACCCGCATGAATGTACAAAAGCTGGGTCATTCGAATTCAGTTAAGGAAGCACTGGCCAATGCCCGCGCCAGTAAAATTGTCACCGTTTTGCCGCAAATGATGAAAGGCGAAAACGGTCCCTATCTCAAAATTCCCGAGGAAGCCGGTTACGATGTCTCTATCCATCCCCTGCCGGACGGGCGCGGCTAAAAATCTGTTCATTGCGGTTTTTCTGGCGCTGGTTTTTCTGGCGCCGGCTGCTGCTTTTGCCCAGACTGTGCCTGGCGTTGCGCCGGGCTTTGCAACGCCTGAAGAAATATACACGGTCCGCAATATTGCCGTTGATGAAACCGCTGACGCGGCGTCAACGGCGCGTGATATAGCCCTGTCTGCTGCACGCCGCAGCGCGTTCAGCCGTTTGGCGCGCCGTATCGTGCTGCCTCAGGATCTGATGCGCGTGCCATCGCCAACAGATGACGCGCTCATCAATCTGATTTCGGATTTTGAAGTTGCTGATGAAAAAAGCCGGGGGCAGCGTTATCTGGCGCATCTCACCATGCGCTTTGACCCGAAAAAAGTGCGGACCCTGTTTCGTTCGTCCAATATTCGTCATAGCGAATCCAGCGCCAAATCCATGCTGATCATCCCGGTTTATGACAATCTTGCAGGGCGTGTGCTGTGGGAAGCAAATGTGTGGCGTGACGCGCTGACGGCTGCGGTTGCGAATGTGGGCGCGGCGCAGGATCGGCTGGCGCCGCTGCTGTTGCCATCGGGGGACTTCGAAGACGTGTCGGCGGCCAGTGCAGAACAGGCAATCGCAGGTGACATGCAACGGTTGGGCGCAATGATGCGGCGTTATCGCGTTGACGGGGTTTTGCTGATGCATGCTGTGCAATCTCCGGTTCAAAGTGCAACGGGCGGCCTTGCCTATGATGTCAGCTTGCGTCATCTGGGGATCGGACAGGAAACCGTTCGGATCGAGCGTTTCGAGGGAGGCCCCGGCGAAGCAGCACAGCAGATATTGCCGCGCGCAGCCTTGATGCTGGTGCGTGGTATTCAGGAGCAGTGGCTGACGGAATCCGCGCTGGATTTCTCCCAGCAGAGCGCTATTGAGATTTCGGCGCCACTAAGCTCTTTGCCAGCCTGGCTGGCTTTGCAAAAAAAACTGAAGGACACGCCGATGGTCCAGCGGGTTGATCTGATTGCGCTATCGGTGGCAGGCGCGCAGGTGAATCTGCATTTTCTGGGGGCGCCGGAAAAGCTGGCCGCCGCGTTGTCGCAGCAGGGCCTTACGCTTTCACAGGAGGCCGGACAGTGGCAGTTACGGTAATGCAGCCATGAGTACATCTGTGAACATCGCCAATCTTGTGACGCTGCTACGCCTGTTGCTGGCGCCGGTTGTTATCTGGTTATTGCTTGAAGGGCAGGCGGGTGCGGCATTTGCGCTGTTCGTGTTTGCGGGTATCACCGATGCCATCGATGGCATGATTGCGAAACGTTATAATCAGGAAACCGAGCTGGGTGCGTATCTTGATCCGGTGGCGGACAAGGTTTTACTGGTCAGCATCTTTGTCACACTCGGCATTTTACAGGAACTGCCTGCATGGCTGGTGTTGCTGGCTGTCAGCCGGGATGCGCTGATCATTGGCGGCGTGTTATTGTCCTATACACTGGGCAACCCTATGGTGATGAACCCGCTCTGGATCAGCAAGATCAATACAGTGATGCAGATTGCGCTTGTGGCGGCAGTGCTGGCGCACATGGCCTTTCTCGAACAGCAGGCCGCACTGGCGGATATGGTAATCAGTGGCGCGGTCTGGATTACCGCGCTCACCACGACGGCGTCAGGTGGTGCCTATATATTTACGTGGGTCAAGGCAATGAACGCCCCGACTGCAACAACGGATTTATGATTGCATGACCCCACGTAGCCAGATGCTGTTTTGGCTCATCGCGACAATAGCCGTGGGCCTGTTGCTGTTTGTTTTGCGTGGTGTGTTGCTGCCGTTTGTTGCAGGAATGGCGATTGCGTTTCTGTTTGATCCGATCGCTGACCGGATACAAAGCTGGGGCCTGTCGCGGATTGTGGCGACCAGCGTGATTATGGCGGGATTTTTTCTGCTTCTGATTGTGGCGCTGATTTTGCTGGTTCCGGTAATTACCGGAGAAATCCAGGCCTTTGCGGACGCGCTGCCGGAATATATGGCGCGCGCCCAGCAATTGCTTGAAACGCCTGCATTAGAGCGCTTTCGGTTGATGATTGCATCCCCAACCGGCACCACTCAGCCGGAACAGTTTTCAAGCATGATCAGGGATATGACGGGTTGGTTGGTCGGCTTGCTGGGGCAGGCGCTAAGCGGAGGGCTGGCCCTGTTCAATATTCTCTCCCTGATGTTTCTGACGCCTTTCGTATCGTTTTATTTTCTGCTGGACTGGGACCGGATGGTTGCGCGCATTGATGCGATGCTGCCGCAAAAACATGCCGCGACAATTCGGCAATTGATGGGTGAAATTAATGAAATGCTGGCTGGCTTTGTGCGTGGCCAGATCAGTGTGTGCTTTCTGCTGGCCATATTTTACGGTACTGGCCTGTCTCTTGCGGGCCTGAAATTCGGCCTGATTGCCGGGTTGATTGCGGGCGCGCTAAGTTTTGTGCCTTTTCTCGGGGCGTTGACAGGTCTGGTACTTTCACTTGGGTTGGCGCTGGTTCAGTACTGGCCGGAACTGACGCCCATAGGAATTATCATCGCCATTTTTGTCGCGGGTCAGACGCTGGAAGGAAATTTCCTGACGCCGCGAATGGTTGGTAAACGGGTGCGATTACATCCGCTATGGGTCATTTTTGCTCTGTTGGCTTTTGGCACCCTGCTTGGGTTCACGGGCATGCTTTTGGCGGTGCCACTAGCTGCGACGATGGGTGTTCTGGTGCGTCATGGGCTTTTTGTGTATTCGCGAAGCCAGCTTTTTCTTGAAACACCAGCGCAAAAGGGGAAGGGCGATGGACCGGCAACTGGTTCTTGATTTGCCGCATCGTCAGGCCGTTGGGCGGGAGGATTTTCTGGTCGCCGCCTGCAATGAAGACGCGGTCGCCTGGATTGACCGCTGGCCGGACTGGCAGGGGGGCTCACTTGCGCTGTATGGTGCGACAGGCTCCGGAAAAAGCCATCTGGCCGAAGTGTGGCGCGCAAAAAGTAACGCCGTACTGATAGACGCTGCGGATTTATCGGTTAACGCCGTTCCCGAAATTACCAGAACCGGCGCTGTCATATTGAACCATGCCGACAGGGTGCGTGAGGAAGTGGCCCTGCTGCATCTGATAAATCTGTTGCGTCAGGATGGCGGCTTTTTACTGTGTCTGTCGGACGATGCGCCGGGACGATGGAATACGCAACTTGCCGATCTGCGCTCGCGCCTGATCGCCATGCAGTCCGTTGGCATTGCGGAACCGGATGATCATTTATTAGGCGCAGTGATGATGAAACTGCTTTCGGATCGTCAGCTTCGCGCGCCGCTGGAAGTCATCAGTTTTCTGGTCGCGCGCATCGAACGCTCTTTTGCTGTCGCGCGCAGCATGGTCATTACCCTGGATAGTCTGGCGGTTGGCGAAATGCGTCCGCTAACGGTAGCCTTGGCGCGTAAGGCGCTGGCGCATAACCAGGAAATCAGCGATAGTAAAAGGGAATGAGCAGGAGAAGAAAGTTATGGATCTTGGCATTAAGGGAAAGCGCGCCCTGGTTTGCGCCGCCAGCAAGGGATTAGGCAAAGCCTGCGCCATGCATCTGGCCAATGAGGGCGCGCTGGTTACCATTACGGCGCGTAACATCAAGGATCTGGAAACGGCCGCCGCTGACATTCTGGCTAAAACCGGGGCGAAGGTGACACTTGCGATTGGCGATCTTGCGACAGATGAAGGACGCCGTGCGGCACTGGCGGCCTGTCCGCAGCCCGATATTCTCGTCAACAATTGCGGCGGTCCGCCCCCTGGTGATTTTCGTCAGCTAACCCGGGACGACTGGATCAGGGCGTTTGATAGCAACATGATGAGCGCCATCGAAATGATGAAGGCCACCGTTGATGGTATGATCGGGCGTAAATTCGGTCGGATTGTTAATATCACCAGTGCCACAGTGAAAAATCCTTACCCGATGCTGCCATTGTCAAACGGCATTCGGGCAGGCCTGACAGGTTTTGTTGCAGGCCTTGCGCGCGAAACGGTGCGTTACAATGTGACAATAAATTGTTTACTTCCCGGCGCGCATGATACCGAGCGTCTACGCACGGCCTATGGCGAAAGGGCCAGAATTGCGGGCATGAATGTCGAGGAGTTTATTGTAAAAGAATCCGCATCCAATCCGGCTGGCCGGATGGGCACGCCGGACGAATTTGGTGCGACATGCGCCTTTTTGTGCAGTCAGCACGCAGGCTTTATCACAGGCCAGAACCTGGTGCTGGATGGCGGTGCCTATCGCGGCATGTTGTAATATTTCTATGGGATAATACCAATGCCGTGTGGTGCGCCACCAATTGAGAATGGAGAGATAAACTGAACGAAGCAGGTAACGTGCCGGTAGCCCCTCTCGCGCCAGTAACGCTGGTCGCGCGTGATCTGGAATCCGTGCCTCCCGGTGAATTATTCATCAATCGTGAGATGTCCTGGCTTGCCTTTAACCGCAGGGTTCTGGAAGAAGCTGAAAATCCCGGGCACCCTATATTGGAGCGTCTGCGTTTTCTTTCAATTTCGGCATCCAATCTGGATGAATTTTACACCGTCAGGGTGGCAGGGCTGCATGCGCAAATGCGCGCGGGGATTACTGGGCTTAGCCAGGATGGCCTGGCCCCGGCTGAACAGGTGGAGCGGGTGCACAACGCCGCCAGCGCCCTGATGGCCGCGCAGGGCGAATGCTGGGATAATCTGAAAAAAGAAATGCGCACCGTTGGCATTCTGGTGTTGTCCCCCCATGAGTTGAATGACACGGATCGGGCATGGCTGGAGGATCAGTTCCTCAACAGTTATTTTCCGGTGTTGACGCCACTTGCGATTGATCCGGCCCATCCATTTCCGTTTATACCGAATTTTGGATTTTGCGTTGTCATGCAGTTGCGACGTTTTTCCGACGGGCGTTTAATGCAGGCATTATTACCACTACCCCATCAGGTGCCGCGTTTTTTACGCATGCCGGATGAAGATTTTACCGGCGGGCGTGAGGTGCGCTTTCTCGCGCTGGAAAATCTGATTGCATTGTTTCTGGACCGGCTGTTTCCTGGGTATGAATTGATGGCCAGCGGTTCATTCCGCGTAATCCGCGACAGCGAAATTGAAGTGGACGAAGAAGCCGAAGATCTGGTCCGTAATTTCGAAACCGCGTTGCGCCGCCGTCGTCGTGGCAATGTGGTGCGTCTTAGTATTGAAGCAAGTATGCCGGATGATCTGCGCGAATTTGTGGTGCGCGAGATGGAAGTCACCAGTCGTGAAATTGTTATTGTCAAGGGCGCGTTGGGGCTGGCCAGCACGCGCCAGCTAATTATTGACGAGATGACGGATTTGTTGTTCCCGCCCTTCAACGCGCGGTTTCCAGAACGTATCCGGGATCATGGCGGCGACTGTTTTGCGGCGATCCGCGCCAAGGATATTGTAGTTCATCACCCTTACGAATCCTTCGATGTCGTGGTGCAGTTTCTGCGTCAGGCAGCAATTGATCCTGATGTGGTTGCGATCAAGCAGACACTGTATCGTGCAGGATGGGATAGTCCGATCGTCAAGGCCCTGATTGAGGCTGCCGAAAATGGAAAATCCGTCACCGCGCTGGTAGAACTCAAGGCGCGTTTTGATGAAGCGGCCAATATTCAACTGGCCCGCGAGATGGAACGCGCCGGCGTGCAGGTGGTGTTCGGCTTTTTGCAGCTAAAGACTCACGCCAAGGTTAGTCTGGCGGTTCGCAGAGAGGGCGGGGAACTGCGTTCCTATGTGCATTTTGGTACCGGCAATTATCATCCGGTGAATGCGCGCATTTACACCGATTTATCGTTGTTCAGCGCCGATCCGTTATTGTGCCGCGATGCCGCGCAGTTTTTTAATTACTGCACGGGATATTCGGAGCCGGCGCTGCTGACAAAAATCGCCATGTCCCCGATTAATCTGCGTGCCCGGATTTTGGGCCATATAGAAGCCGAAATCAATTTTGCAAAAGCTGGAAAACCGGCGGACATCTGGCTTAAGCTGAATTCACTGGTGGACCCCGAAGTCATCAAGGCGCTGTACACGGCCTCACAGGCGGGCGTGCATATTGAGCTTGTTGTGCGTGGCATTTGCTGTTTGCGTCCCGGCGTCCCCGGAATTTCGGAAAACATTCGCGTGCGTAGTATTGTCGGGCGGTTTCTGGAACATTCACGGATTTTCTGTTTCGGCGCGGGGCATGGGCTGCCATCAAGCAAGGCCATCATTTATATCAGTTCGGCTGACATAATGCCCCGCAATCTTGATTTTCGTGTTGAGACTATGGTCCCCATCGAAAACCCGACGGTGCATAAACAGGTGCTGGATCAGGTGATGATCGCAAATCTGAAAGACAATGTGCAGACATGGGAATTACGTTCGGATGAAACCTATGTGCGGATCCAGCCCGCGCCGGGAGAGGCCCCGTTTTGCGCCCATGACTATTTCATGAATAATCCAAGCCTTTCGGGACGTGGCGAAGCCTATGCCAAGGACCGCCCAAAACCCGTACCTCTGTTTGATGGTAAAGTAGCAAATGTCTGAACCGAAAATGTCGTCAGTGCTGAAATATAATTCACCAGCATCCAGCCAGGTTAAGAATGCGGAAAAACTGATCGGCGTGATTGATGTCGGGTCAAATTCTGTTCGTCTGGTGGTGTATAATGGCCTGCGCCGTACGCCCATTCCGCTGTTCAATGAAAAAGTTTTTTGCGGATTGGGAAAATCGGTTGCCAGCGGCGGCCGCATAGAAGGTGAAGCGGCTCAATCTGCCCGCGCGACCTTGCGCCGTTTTGCATTGCTGCTGCGCGCCATGAAGGTGGAGCAGATTGAGGCTGTTGCCACGGCCGCGTCGCGTGAAGCGGAAAATGGCGCTGAATTTATTGCAGAACTGTCGCAAGAAATTGGCATCAATATCCGTATTATTTCCGGCGCTGAAGAAGGCCGACTTTCTGCGCTTGGGGTTTTGGCGGGCAATCCACAGGCCAGCGGGCTTGCGGGTGATCTGGGCGGCAGTAGCATAGAGCTGATCGCAATCGGTGATGGCGTCTATGGGCAGGCGGAAACGTTACCCATTGGTCCGCTCAAGGTGAAAAAATCAACGCCGGAGCAATTGGAGCGGCGCATTGATGATCTGCTCTCTGCTCAGGAGTGGCTGTCAAATTTTTCCGGCGAAACATTTTATGCGGTAGGTGGTTCCTGGCGCGCGTTGGCGCAGGTGCATATGGAAAGCATTGATCATCCTGTTCATGTGATCCACGAATATGCCATCGCAGCGCCCGAGGCGTTGCGCTTTACCGGTGAAATCGCCCGCATGACGCAGGCGCAACTGGAAGCGTTGCCCGGTTTGTCAAAGCGGCGCGCAGAAACAGCGGCTTCGGCGGCGGCTGTGCTGAACCGGCTGTTACGTCGTACACAGGTGCGTCGTGTGGTGTTTTCGGCTTACGGCTTGCGCGAAGGCCTATTGTTTGATCATTTGCCCAAAGAGCTTCGGGTGCACGATCCACTGGTTGCGGCCTGCGAGGAAAAAGCAATGCGCCAGGGGCGTTTTTCCTCAAATGCAGATGAAATCACCCAATGGACGTCCGTTCTATTTGAAAATGAGAGCGAATCGGCCCGGCGTTTACGGCATTGCGCCAGCCTGTTAAGCGATATTGGCTGGCGTGTGCATCCCGATCACCGGGCCAATCATTGTCTGATGGAAGTTGTGAACGCGCAGTTTGTGGGTATTACCCATCTTGGTCGCGCAATACTCGCACTGGCGATTTATTTTCGCTATCGGGGGGAAATGGCGGAAGGCGCTGTGGGACGGCTTTGGTCGTTTGCCGGTGAAGCCGCCGAAAATGCCAGAATTCTGGGGCTGGCCCTGCGTTTGGCGCACACGATTTCAGGCGGAACGGCCGGTGTCCTGCAGAATTGCAGACTGAGCGGACACCCCGGTGAGTTACGCCTGCATCTACCTGCCAGCCACGCAGATCTTGCCGGTGAGGCCCTTCACAAGCGCCTGCGTCAGCTGGCTCAGGCCCTGGGCCGGAAGCCGCGCACCATAATCGGCTGACCCCAACCAAAGAAACGCAAACAAATCTGGCAATAGCCTGACATTTGGTTGCTTTTATAGCGGTTCTTTGGCATGTTGCCCCCCGGTCCGGGGGGCGGTCGGCGAATGACGGTGGCAGCGGTTCCACATATTAATTCTTAGAGGGAAACTTCATGAGCACAGTACTTGAGCTCGTTATCGGCTGCGGTCTGTTGGCAGTTGTTTACGGTATTATCACCAGCCGCGCGATTTTGTCGGCAAGCCCGGGCAATGCGCGGATGCAGGAAATTGCTGCGGCAATTCAGGAAGGCGCAAGCGCCTATCTGAACCGTCAATACACCACCATCGCCATAGTCGGCGCAGTGATTTTTGCACTTGTCTGGTATCTGCTGGGCGCACTTGTTGCGGGCGGCTTTGTTATCGGCGCGGTGCTTTCGGGCGCTGCCGGTTTTATCGGCATGCTGATTTCGGTGCGCGCCAATGTGCGCACGACGCAGGCCTCCAGCGAAAGTCTGGCGGCTGGTCTCAGCATGGCGTTCCGTTCCGGCGCTGTTACCGGCATGCTGGTTGCGGGTCTAGCGCTGCTGTCGGTTGCGGTATATTACGGCATTCTGACGGGTCCGCTTGGTTTTCAGCCGGGCGATCGTACCGTCATCGACGCGCTGGTGGCGTTGGGCTTTGGCGCTTCGCTGATTTCCATTTTCGCCCGTCTGGGCGGCGGCATCTTTACCAAAGGCGCTGACGTGGGCGGCGATCTGGTCGGCAAAGTCGAAGCCGGTATCCCGGAAGATGATCCGCGCAACCCGGCCACTATTGCCGACAATGTGGGTGATAATGTCGGCGATTGCGCCGGTATGGCGGCCGATCTGTTCGAAACCTATGCCGTGACAGTGGTTGCGACCATGGTGCTGGCCTCGATCTTTTTCGATGGTGTCCTTGAACAACAATTGATGCTTTTGCCATTGGCAATCGGCGGCGTGTGCATCATCACCTCGATCATCGGCACCTATTTCGTGCGTCTGGGTTCGAATAATTCGATCATGGGCGCGCTGTACAAGGGCTTTATCGCCTCGACGGTACTGTCGCTGGTCGCGATCTATCCCGTGATTGATCACGTTCTTGGCATGGAAACGGCCATGACCGTGGCCGATCTGACTTTCACCGGCATGGACCTGTTCTGGTGCGGCGTAACGGGCCTGGCGGTGACGGGTTTGCTGATCTGGATCACCGAATATTACACCGGCACCAATTTCCGTCCGGTGCAGAGCATTGCGCAAGCCTCGGTAACAGGGCACGGCACCAACGTCATTCAGGGACTGGCGGTATCGATGGAAGCTACGGCAATGCCGGCGCTGGTGATTGTTGCAGGCATCATCGTGACCTACACGCTGGCGGGTCTGTTCGGCATTGCCATAGCGGTAACGACCATGCTGGCGCTGGCCGGTATGGTGGTGGCGCTCGACGCGTTCGGTCCCGTGACCGACAATGCGGGCGGCATTGCCGAAATGGCAAAGCTGGATGACAATGTACGCAAGACGACCGATGCGCTGGATGCGGTGGGTAACACCACCAAAGCCGTTACCAAGGGCTATGCCATTGGTTCAGCGGGTCTGGGCGCACTGGTACTGTTTGCAGCCTATACCGAGGATCTGAAATACTTCATCGCACATCCGGTTGAATTCCCGGCCTTTGCGGGCGTTGTTCTGGATTTCTCGCTTGGCAACCCCTATGTCGTGGTCGGATTGTTCATCGGGGGTCTGCTGCCCTATCTGTTTGCATCCATGGGCATGATGGCGGTTGGCCGCGCGGCGGGTTCCATCGTCGAGGAAGTGCGCCGTCAGTTCCGTGAAATGCCGGGCATCATGAAGGGCACGCAAAAGCCGGATTATTCCGCAGCGGTGGATATGCTCACCAAAGCGGCGATCAAGGAAATGATCGTTCCCTCACTGTTGCCGGTGCTGTCACCGATCGTTCTGTATTATGTGATCAGCGCGATTGCCGGGCAGGGCGCCGCACTTTCGGCGCTGGGCGCCATGCTGATGGGTGTCATCGTCACTGGCCTGTTCCTGGCCCTCTCAATGACCTCTGGCGGCGGCGCCTGGGATAACGCCAAGAAGTACATCGAAGACGGCCACCACGGCGGCAAGGGTTCAGAAGCCCACAAGGCCGCCATCACCGGCGACACGGTAGGCGACCCCTACAAGGACACCGCCGGCCCGGCCATCAACCCGATGATCAAGATCACCAACATCGTAGCCCTGCTGCTGCTGGCGGTGCTGGCGCACGGGTAAACCATACAAAACCCACAAAAAAGGCCGCCCGGATTTGGCGGCCTTTTTTATTGCTGGAATCGCACGACTTATCTGCCGCCACCGCCACCGCCACCAGGCCCCTGATCGGTGCCGGTGCCAGAGAAGCGGCCGAAATTGCCGAACATTTGTTCGAGGAAGGTCAGTTCTTTGCCTTTGGTGGGGGTTTCACGGCCCACGATATGTACCGGGCGACCGTCGGCGATCGTATAGCGGCGCGTACCGGCGACATTGCCTTTTTTGTCAAACTCGACAGCCACAATGGTGCGTTCCAGAATTTTAGGGTCCAGAAACGCCATACGTTCCTGTCGGGTCGAAATATAAAACCACACATCGGTGTCGAAGGTAGCGATGGCAGAGGGAGTGCCAAGCGTATCTGATACGGACTCCCGGTTATCCACGCCTTCTTTTACCGCCGCGAGAGATTCTTCGTCTATAATATGCCCGCGCAGTTCTGTGGTTGGGCTACAGGCGGCCAGAGCCCCAACCAGAAACGAGGCCTGGACAAGATGCTTAACTCCGCGAAAGCATGGCGCGGTCCTTGAATTCATTCTTGGTGTTTTCATAGTGGTTGACGTACCTTGCGGCGCAAATAAGTGCAATAGAGCTGATCTTCATAGGGCAGTAAAATTATGATTCTGTCGCGATTTTTTGGACGAAAAAAAGACGATGTCACGGCCCATGAACTATACGTGATCTTGGCCGGGCAGGCCAGACAGCCGGTATTCTACCGCGATGGTGGTGTGCCGGATAGTCTGGATGGCCGCTTTGACATGCTGGCCCTGCATCTGTTTTTGGTATTGCGTCGCCTGAGTAGTGTACAGCCCGAACTGGCGCAACTGCTATTTGACGTGATGTTCGGCGACATGGATCGTAGTTTGCGCGAAATGGGGGTCGGTGATCTGACCGTCGGCAAACGCATCCGCGCGATGAGCGAGGCATTTTATGGCCGGGTAGAGGCTTATGAAGCGGGCCTTCAGGCAACTGACGGGGATGCCATGCTGATGGGCGCGCTTGAGCGTAATCTGTACAGGGGCGATCCGCCAGCGCCTGCTAAACTGGCGCGCATGGCGGCCTATATGCGCGATATGGCGGTGGCGCTGGGAAACCAGACCAGCGAGGATTTTTTGGCCGGAAAGCTGAATTTTACAGCCCCGCCGGCTTTTGACTGATCAGGACACAGCCATGCGCGCCTCAGATGAACCAGACCTGCCCATCCATGTCATCTTCAACATCGAAAAACTGGGTGGACTGCCTTCCATCATAAAGACCAAAGCCGATGCCGCGACCTGCATTGCCCTGGCCGAATATCTGGGTGTCGACCTGGTCGAGAATTTTCAGGCAGAGCTGGCCGTGCGGCGCTGGCGCAAGCAGGGGGCAATAGCAGAGGGTACGGTCAGCGCAGACATTGTGCAGCAATGTGTCGTCACACTGGAACCTGTTCGCTCACATGTAAATGAAACGGTCCTTGCGCGCTACTTGCCTGCATCCATGTTGCAAACAGATAAAACTTCGCAGGATGAGATTATAGTCGACCCGCTAGCCGAAGATCCGCCCGAACCTTTTGAGGGGCGTGAAATCAATCTGGGCCTGCTGCTGCTGGAGCATCTGGCGTTGGGAATTGATGCCTATCCGCGCGCGCCGGGCGCGGCGATACCAGAATCATTTACGCCCACAGCAGCCGAGGACGAAAAGCGCCCAAACCCGTTTCAGGTTCTGGCGCAATTACGAAATAAACCGGAGAGTTGAGGAAAGCGAAGCGGAAACTCAATCTTCCTGGGGCGGAAGAACCTGCCGACCGCGATATTTGCCGGACTTCAGATCGATATGGTGCGGACGCACCAGTTCGCCTGATTCCTTGCTTTCCTGATATACCGAACTGGGAATCGCGTCGTGTGAACGGCGCATCCCGCGCTTGGAGGGTGTGGTTTTTCTTTTGGGTACTGCCATGTTCGTGGCCCTTAATATGGGTAAATCAATAAACGGAAGGCACCGCCAGACAGCGCTCCGGAAGGGGCGCAAACTAGTCTGCATCGCTGAATCTGTCAAGTCTGCGTCTAAAGCGCCAAAATAAGCTGCCATAGTAGGACTTCATTATCCGCCAGGGGATAGAATTACTTGGAATTAGCCAGTTATTTGGCTATTCAGGTGCACGAGATGCAACAAAAACGACACAATTCTCTCCCGACCCCCCAGTAATGCTAGCGAAAGACGGACAAGTTGGCGCTGACTGACAAAAATATTCTGGTTATTTCGCTGGATGCAATGGGGGGGGATGCCGCCCCGGAGATGGTCCTTGAGGGCGCTGCAATCATCTGTGCACAGGATGCCGGGGTACGCTTTGTGCTGTTTGGCGATGAACAGCGCCTGCTGCCGCTGATAGCCCAGCACCCGGCCCTGATTGGGCGCTATGAACTACGCCATACGGACGAGGTGGTGACAGCCGATGATAAGCCCAGCCAGATCGTACGCCGGGGGCGTGGCACCAGCATGTGGAAGGCCATCGCCATGGTTAAGGACGGCGAGGCCTCGGTCGCTATCTCCGCTGGTAATACCGGCGCGTTAATGGCGATGTCGGTCCTGCAACTGCGCACGATGGACGGGATTTATCGTCCCGCGATTGCTTCAACCTGGCCTGGGCCCGTGCGTCAAAAAGTGGTGCTGGATCTGGGCGCCAATCTGGAATGCGACGAGGACAGCCTGGTTCAGTTCGCCGTAATGGGCGCGGCCTTTGCACGCGCGGTGCTGAATATTGCCCGGCCCCGGGTGGGTCTGCTGAATGTCGGCGAGGAAGAACAGAAAGGCCATGATTATGTCCGTCATGCCGCACGAAAATTGCGCATGGCCACGCAGGATTCAATGAATTTCATCGGTTTTGTTGAAGGCACCGATCTGGGTACGGATAGAGCGGATGTCATTGTCACAGATGGATTTACAGGTAATGTGGCGCTGAAAACCGGGGAGGGCACCGCAAAGCTGATTTTTCAGGTGCTGGCTGAGGCGATGCGAAGTTCGATTTTGACCAAACTTGCCTATTTGCTGGCGCGACCCGCATTTCGCATTCTGCGGGATAAGTTTAATCCCAGGGATTTGAACGGCGGCATGTTTCTGGGGCTGAATGGCCTGGTAATCAAAAGTCATGGCGGCGCCGACGGCATCGGATTTGCCCATGCCATCAAAATGGGAATCGAAATGGCACGATCTGATTTGGTGGCGCGGATTGCTGCCGATCTTAATAAGTATAATGAGATATCCACTCTAAATAACATTAACACAATGAAAATTCCCACTAATGATATTGCCGACGCGGAGGTGAATGCAAGGTGAGCACGATCAGATCGGTCATATGTGGCGCCGGTGGATATTTGCCTGAACGCATCCTGAGTAACGCTGAATTGGCGAAGATGGTGGATACCAGCGATGAGTGGATCGTCGAACGGTCCGGCATTCGCGAACGCCATATTGCGGCGGATGGAGAAATGACATCCGATCTGGCGCTGGCTGCCGCCCGTCGTGCATTGAGCCATGCCGGCATTAATGCTTCCGAAGTGGATTTAATCGTGCTGGCAACGGCTACGCCGGATCAGACTTTTCCAGCAACAGCCACTAAAGTACAGGCGGCACTTGGCATCACCCGGGGTGCGGCATTTGATGTTCAGGCAGTCTGCACCGGCTTTGTGTATGCGCTGGCAATTGCAGATAATTTTCTGAAACTGGGACAGTTTCGTTGCGCACTTGTGATCGGTTCTGAAACTTTTTCGCGTATTCTTGATTGGCAGGATCGTGGCACCTGTGTGCTATTTGGCGATGGTGCGGGCGCAGTCGTGCTGAAAGCGGAATCCGCAACCGGCACGCTGAGCGATCGTGGTATTCTGACCACGCATTTATATGCCGATGGGCGCCACCATGATCTGCTGTATGTGGATGGCGGGCCGTCTTCTACGGGCACCACCGGGCATCTGCGCATGAACGGCAAGGAAGTGTTCAAGCATGCGGTGACAAATATGACAGGCGCCGTGAACGAAGCGCTGTCGGCAACCGGCCTTCACGCCAGTGACATAGACTGGATTGTACCGCATCAGGCCAACAAACGAATCATTGATGCGACGGCAAAGAAATTGGGCATTCCGCCGGAAAAAGTTGTGCAGACGGTTGGTCTGCACGGCAATACCTCTGCGGCGTCAATTCCGCTTGCATTGAGTTGCGCGGTGGCCGATGGCCGCATCAAAAAGGGCCAGCTTGTGCTGATGGAAGGGATGGGCGGCGGCTTTACCTGGGGGTCGGCGCTGGCGCGCTGGTAGAGATTCGATTTCACTTAAGCATTTGCTGCTATCTATTTGACAAGAAGCTTTTAATTCGCGCAAAATAGATTATTGCCGATTGGTCTTTCGAGAGCCGTCGCTAGATCACGCGCAGGGCCATGAAGCCTACTCCATTGTCGGTGCTATGGGTGTCGGCGCTATGGGGGACAGATGAAGGGGGATATCCATGGGAACCGTAACACGTGCACAACTGAGCGAAGCTGTTCATAAAGAAGTGGGACTTTCACGTACTGATTCGGCGCAGCTTGTTGAGGCTGTTCTGGACGAAGTGTGTAGTGAACTGGTCACTGGCAAGGTGGTCAAGATTTCTTCCTTTGGCTCTTTCTCGGTTCGTGGCAAAGGGGGCCGCGTCGGGCGCAATCCGAAAACCGGCGAAGAAGTACCCATCGCACCGCGCCGCGTATTGGTGTTTCGCCCGTCCCATGTTCTGAAAGAGCTTATTAACAGTGCCGCGCGCAAGACAGGCGGTAGCAGACCAGCCGCAGACTGAGCTACACAGTGCAAAAATCAGCAGATGCATTTCGCACCATAAGCGAGGTAGCCGGGGAGCTTGACGTTCCCCAACATGTCCTGCGTTTTTGGGAAAGCCGTTTTACCCAGATTAAACCCCTCAAGCGGGCAGGTGGTCGGCGTTATTACCGACCCGATGATGTGGCCTTGCTGCGCGCTATCCGGGCGCTTCTGTACAATGACGGGTATACGATCAAGGGCGTGCAAAAGGTTCTCAAGGAACGCGGCGTACGCTTTTTCAGTGGCGGTGCAGGTGCGCCCTCTATCGAGAAAGAAATTGTGGAAGCGCCTGCATCGGTGATGGCCCCCGCGCCAAAAGCTACTGCCAGGCGGCGCATTACGGAACCCGATCCGGACGAAATGTCGCTTCCCTTCAACATGCCGGATTTTCTTAAAGCGCCGGCAACACCAGCAGCCGTTACGGTCAAGACCGTAAATCCTGTGCCACAAGCGCTGGAAATCCCCGCCGCCAAGCGTAAAAAGCTGGAAAAGATACTGGCCGATCTGACCGCAATAAGGCGCCTGCTGGCCGAAGAAGCATAACCATTTATGCGCGGTTGCCGAACCGGGAGAGGCAGAGTATAGTCCGCCGCCTTGGTTGACCCACCAAGCAGAACTGTCGGAGTGTGGCGCAGCCTGGTAGCGCACTTGTCTGGGGGACAAGGGGTCGTCGGTTCAAATCCGGCCACTCCGACCACCCTTCGCCTGTCCGGCCCGGAGCCGTTAGGCCGAAGGATGCGCCGATAGCGAACCAACTCTCATATTAAAATATGAACCTAAATAGGCTGGATATCATGCCGGACCTTGTACAAGAGCTCAATAAACAACGCGAATTATTTCGTTGGTTGGATAACAGAGAAAAATTGCCAATTCCAAGTAATGAACGCTCTGATATCTGCTTGATCTGTTATGACCTGGCGATTGAACACCATGCCGCAATTCTTCTGCTTTTTGAATCAGGATTGCGTGGTTCAATGTTCGCCCTGTTGCGTATTCAATTTGAGGCGCAGGTTCGCGGACAATATTTTCAATTTTGCGCTTCCGAGAAGCAGTTGGTGAGTTTTCGCAAAAAGGATAAAATGGATAGGGAGTTTGGACAAATGATAGCAGAAACGGAAACAAAATTAGGTGATGAGTTAACCGTGCTGTCGAATTTCAAAGAAAATTCATATGGATTTTTGAATAGCCTTACCCATACAGGGTATCAGCATTTGACCAGAAGAATGGATGAGGGGGGCAAAGTTGGGGCTGTGAATTATCCTGATCAAGAAGTATTGCAGGTGCTCCAGGCATCTGGAAGCTTGGCGTTATTGTCGTATGCGGGTGTGGCAAGCTTGAGTGGTGACACAAATTTTACGCAAGAATATCGCCAAAAACAGGTGGAACTTTCCCGAGTAAAACCGATTTAAATCCCCACTGGATTTTGTGTAGCGTTTGTGCTACATTGTGCCAACCCGTAGATATCAGGATGGATTATCCCATGACCGCCAAAACCGCCAGTGTCCATGCGCGTATCCAGCCTGGGCTCAAAACCCAGGCTGAGGCTGTGTTGGCGAAGCTTGGCATTTCCACGTCTGAGGCGATTGCTATTTACTTCAGCCAGATTGCTTTGCAAAAGGGGCTGCCTTTTGAGGTAAAACTGCCCAATAAGCAGACTCATAAAGCCATGCGTGAAGCAAAAGAAGGCCGTACAAAACGCTTTCGTAACAGCCAGGAGTTAATGCGCGATCTCGATGCGTGAGATTGAGCGCACCAACCAGTTTAAGAAAGACCTCAAACTTGCCCGCAAACGGGGTAAGAATTTGGTGCGTGTTCAGGCCATCATTGATTTGCTGGTGCAGGATGAGCCGCTGCCCGCGCGCCACAGGCCGCATCGGCTAATCGGGGATATGGACGGGTACTGGGAATGCCATGTAGAGCCGGATTACCTGCTGGTATATGAATATCTTCCGGGAATTCTGATGCTGGTGCGGCTTGGAACGCACTCTGATCTGTTCTGATTCCCTCACCCCCGCATCCAGAACACCAGCGGCCTTGCGGGAAATACCCATAATATGCCGGCAACCGGATAAAAGATCAGCCGCGCGATGTGCGAATCGGGTAGCCAGGTCACGGCGACATGCACGCAGAGGATGGTGTAGACCAGCATCCAGAGCAGCAGGATAAGCGAGCCGAAAAGTTTACGCTGCCGCAGGGGCATAAATTATTTCCTACCTCGTGACGGGAAGTTCAATTCAATAGCGCGATAGGGCTGCACAAGCAACAAACCAGTGTTATAAGCGCCGCATGAGCGACCTACTGACACCCGAATCAGAAATTACCGACACGCCGCTGGGCGATGCCCTGGCCGAGCGTTATCTGGCCTATGCGCTGTCCACCATCATGCATCGCGCGCTGCCGGATGTGCGCGATGGGCTGAAGCCGGTGCATCGCCGGCTGGTTTATGCGATGCACCAGTTGAAGCTCGACCCCGCCTCGGGTTTCAAGAAATGTGCGCGCATCGTCGGCGACGTGATGGGCAAGTACCATCCGCACGGCGACCAATCGATCTACGACGCCCTCGTGCGCATGGCGCAGGATTTCTCGATGCGCCTGCCGCTGATCGCGG
>CAMTVX010000103.1:0-24194 GCA_947085295.1 uncultured Alphaproteobacteria bacterium
TGCGTGGCTGGCCGGGATCAATTTCCCAGGGATGCATATAATAGATGCATGGCAACTGATCCATACGGTTTACGCGCCGCAGCCCCCATCGAAAAACCGGGTAGGGTAACAACCGAAAAAACCCGCCCCCGCCAAACGGCATGTTTCTGCCAAACAGCTTTACCGTGGTAATGGGAATTTCCGGTATGGCTTCGTTCGTACACGGATAAAATGGCGCGCGCGGGGCGCCCGGCAACCCGTAAAGATCATGCTGCACGGGATTAATGCTCGATGAATAGCGATAGCCCTCTTGCGCAAGAATATCGAACGCCCACATGTTTTTGGCGCCGATGGAAAATGTCGCGGCACGGTAACCGGTGACCGCGACACCGCCCGCATCTTCCAGTATTGCCTTTGCCTCTGCTATATCGCTGCGAAATTCAGCGGGTGTTTGTTCATCGGCCCGAAAATGCGCCATGCCGTGACTGGCCACTTCGTGGCCTTCATCCGCCATACGCCGCACCAGCGCCCGGTTGCGCTGCGCCACCCAGCCCAGGGTAAAGAATGTTGCCTTGATATTTTCCCGACCCAGCATATCCAGAATACGATGGGTGTTGGTGGCAAAGCGCCATTCCAGCGTTTCCCAGTCCGCGCGCCTGACCTGGCCGTCAAACGCCTGCACCTGAAAATAATCTTCGACATCAATCGACATGGCATTGCACACACGTCCGCCCACGACTGGCGCTTCAAAATGTGGAACGCGATAGGGGGATTGAGCAGGCTGATCTGGTTTTTCCGTCATCGTGTTAATCCCGGCGCCCCGAATTGGCAATTGCGACAGACATCATTTTTAATAATTTATCGTTGCGTTCCAGATGGCGCTCCAGATTATCGAGGCGCTGCTCAAGCCTTTGCAGGACGGCATTATTTGCGTCAGTTATTGGCGATGCGACAATGTGTTGATCAGACATTGCCACCGCGCTGGTATGCCCGGAACCATTGACGTAGCCGGGAACCGCCACAACAGCCTGGCGTTCAGACTCCAGATCCATCGCCACGCGCTGCACGTCATCGGCATCAATCTGATGCCGCTCCTCAATAAATCCAAACAGCAAAACGCGCGCACATAGCGTATTTATGCGCCGGGGCAAACCCCCGCTAAAATTATAGATTTCGGTAAATGCCGCATCCGTAATAACGGGGTCGTCTCGCCAGCCCACCGCTTGTAAACGGTGCGTCACATAATTGCGTGTTTCGGTTTCACCGATCGGTCCGATATGAAAGGATGCCAGTATGCGCTGACGCAACTGATCAAACTGCGGCATGCCGATGGTAGTGCGAAACTCCGGCTGTCCAACCATCACAATTTGCAGAACTGCCGTCGATCCATGTTGAAAATTTGCGAACATCCGCAATTCTTCCAGTGCCGAGATTGACAGGTTTTGCGCCTCATCAACAATCAGCACAGAGCGCGCGCCGCGTTTGTGAATTTGCACCAGATGGGCCTCAAGATCATGCAGAATGCCCGACTTGTCGCGATCTTCTGCATTGATACCAAAACTGATCGCAACCATGCGGACAATGTCATCGCCCTCCAGCTTGGTGCTGGTCATATTGGCCGCAACGAAATTTGACGCGCCATCCATTTGCGCCAGCAAATGCCGGATCAGCGTGGTTTTGCCAGATCCCACTTCGCCGGTGATGACGATAAAGCCTTCTCCCTGACTAAGACCAAACTCCAGATGCGCCATTGCCTTTTTATGCACTTCGCTGCCAAAGAAAAAGCGATGATCCGGCGTAAGCTGAAACGGCAGAGCAGAGAGGTGATAAAATTCCTCATACATGCAGACACCTGAATAATTTGAACAATAGCAGTGTTGCCAATAACTTATCCTGCTGCCTGATGGTTGCGAACAGGCGATCGGGCGACAGCGTAAAAACCTACTCCCAGAGCCTAAAAATTCTCTAAAATAATTGCCAGATAATCACCGGGAATGACACAATAATCGGGTTTATTCTATAATTGCGGATATCAGGAGGCAATCAGAAGCTGGCGTTAAGACCTATGCTAAGCACATTCTCAACCACATCACCCCTGCCCGGACCATCGAAGGAACGGTTCTGATAGGAATATCCAAGGCTGGAGTTGAATGTTTCGCCAAGCTGATAACTAAGCGACGCGTCGCCCTGATATTCTGCGCTTCCGCCATTGAAGCCGCCTCGGCCGATCGGCGCAACAACGCCAGCGCCCGCATTGTTCCTGCCCGACAGGGTATCCGAATAACTCAGGCCCACTTCACCTGTAAGAAGCGGCCACAGGCGCCGCGACAGCGCCAGGCTAACATCAAGCTGGTCTTCTTTTGATGTGTTCCCGGCGGATTCACGGCTTGAAAGATCGGCGCTTAAATTAATTGTATTTCGTCCACGCGTTCCGGTCAGGCCCACCTGCACCAGATCTTGACGAAACGAAGCATTGTTCAAATCAAAACTGGAATCACCGGGATTTCGAACGCTGCCCGAAAACGGATCGATCAAACGCCCATCAGGGCTTGCAATCAACCGATTCAACTGGTTAAGGCGACTGGATGTCTGCGTCTCAACAGATTGGGAAACCGAGGCATTCAGCTCATAGAATGACGAAATCTTATAGGTGAGATCCGCCGAAATATTTTTATCTCCAAATTTTCGGCCATATTCAGTTCGAAAGTCGAGCCTTGGGCCGGGTTTTAGATGGAATCCCAGGGCGCCGGTTGGCCCACGGTTGGACAAGGTAGAATCCGCATCGCCGACATCTTCATACCCCGCACGCACAATCAGCGCCATTTGCCGGATAATCTGATATTCGTTGACCAAATCAATCCGGTCTTCGGTCTTCTTGTTTCTTATCCCGCCCTTCCTGGTCGATTTATCCAGGTTTAGTTGTGAATTAAAACGGGAAAAATACCTGCCCGTATCCAGTAACAATGAAATGTCATCTGATTTTTCATTCTGATTCTGAAGCCGATTTAGATTACCCAATCCAGGAAGCGTCGGCGTCACAGGCGCAACTGTCGTCGTTCCAGACGCCGCTCGTGAATATTTAGATTCAGAATGGCTGTATTCAAGAGTGGCTTCCAGCATCCGCCCAAATCGGTTTACCAGGCGGGGAGTCACTTCATAAAGCAGGAGTTGCGCGCGATTGGATGGCAGCGAGCGATTCAGTGCCGACTGTACCCCGTCTCTCTGTGTAGCGACTTCGCTCAGACTGACGCTGCTATCAATGAAAAAATGATCCTCGATCAGCTCAACTTCACCGGCTCCCAGCGCCTGTGGTCGAAGGCCATTCAACCCATTTGTATCGAGATAATAATCGTGAATGACACCAAGATTCAGGTTCAGGGTTAAACGCGCCCCCTCTGCCGTAAAATCGGCACCAGCCTGGGTTTGGGTGATCAGATCAGATTCAGCCCCCTCACTGACAACCTGAACATTATCTGTGTAACTTTCAGTGACACTTATATTGGGAATGACGCGAAACGTGCCGGCAGAAGCGCCCTTCGGCATGGCCGATACCAAAATGAGCGCAGCAGCGGCCGTCATGTATCCGAACTGAAGGCAGCCGGACGCAGGAGAGCGCCCCCTTTTACGGAGCGAGGTCATTTTAGTATCTTCAGACCTCAGCATTTAATGCCCACATTATTCGCCCCGTCCCCGCAATTCACTAGCCGCCTGCCAAACGCGGCGCAATCGAGCCATTATCCTTCCTGAGGGAAATCCCCAAGAAAATCAAGCTATTCTTGGGGAAATTTCATGCCCTGACCTTAGGTGGCAACATTCATCATCAGGATATCCGGATCTATACTTTATTCAGGCCTTCTTCCTTGCCGTAATAGCCATAATAACCAAAACCGCCCACATCCTGATGCCGGCATTTATTTAGCAGCAGACTGACATTCTTGCATCCGCTTACCAGCGCAATGGTTTCTTCTATGGCCTGGCGCTGGGTCATTTCTGATTCGACCACAATAACAACCTGACCCACATGCAGCGCCAGAACGCCAGCCACACTGCTGGCCAGAGCGGGCACCGTATCAAAAATGATAACCCGGTCAGGATATCGCCGCGCAATATCATCCACCATATCCACCATACGCTGGCTTGCCATAAGCTCTGTTTCCATCGAGTGGCGCTGCCCGCAGGGCACAACGGAAAAATTCGGAATATTCGTACGCAGGATAACGTCGGAAATAGACAGCTCATTACCCGCCAGAACGTCAAGCAGGCCCAACCGGTTTTTGATACCCAGGCGCTGCTCCATATCCTGATTATGGCTGTCCGTATCAATTAGCAAAACATTCAGATCCGGCTCGGACGCGATGCTCATGCCCAGATTAATAGCGGTAAAAGTTTTGCCTTCGCCAGGTTTGGCGCTTGTAATCATGATGACATGGCTTTTGGGGGGTTTAACGCCCGTCCGTGGAAATGCATTCAACAGCAGAGGCCGCTTTATTACCCGAAATTCTTCCGCAATCCGATTGCTTACGCCACCCGGCGAGACATAGCCCTCGGCGTAAAGTTTGCGTACGTCAATATGCAAAAATTTCGGATCATTCGGGTCTGCAGGCGGAAGGGAAGTATGCACCGTTTTGACAGGTTTGGCCGGTTCAACCTTCGCTGCTGTCGACGCGCCAATGCCCGGTACGGCGGTATTGTTGCCAGGGGAGGTAATCACATCTGGCGTTGTCGGCACAGGCGCGTTTCCAGAGGAAGCGCGTAACCGCTCTGCAACCCGCTGCGCCAAATCAAGCCGCTTGCTATCTTCAGCCATACTACACCGATCCGCCAAATATTGATCCACCACCCAGTCTTGTAGCGATATTGACCAGACGCGAACCGACCAACATCATTACGCCAAGCGACGCAACCAGACCACCTGAAACCAGGCTGAATCTCCAAAGATCCTTGCGAAGCTGAAATTCCTCTGCTGCGGTCCGAATTAGACTAATCCTGCCAAGAACGGGCAGATTAAAGACTTCACCCAATTGCGCACTGGCAACGAAGCTGTCATTCATTACAGACATCACGAATGCCACACCACCGCCAACGCCAAGACCAAGCAATAAACAGACAACATAGAGTATCGACCTGTTGGGAGAAGAAGCCGTTACCGGAAGCTGCGGAGGATCAATTACGCGATACTGCACCGCGCTGGTCGACGCTTCCTGCGCCTGAGAAATGCGCGCAGATTCCCGTCTGGCCAGCAGTTCCTCATAATTGCCCTTGAGCACATTATAATCTCTATCCAGATCAGACAATTCAGCTTCAATGCGCGGCGCTGTTTGCGTGAGCTGTTTATCCACTTCAATAACGCGCTGCGCCTCGGTCACCCTGCGCTGTAGACTGGCGACATTGGTTTCGCCCTCAACCACCATCATCTTTACGTTTTCATACAGCGGGTTGGACACGCCCGAGGATGCCTCACCAGGCCCCTGTTTGGCTTTCTGCTCTTTAAGCCCGGCAATCAGCCGTTGCAGAGACACAACATCAGGATGTTTCTCGGTGTATTGCAGTTTCAAATTGTCAAGGGCCTGTTCCGCCATGGCGATACGTCCATCAATCGTATTACCACCCTGTTGATTGGCCAGAACCTGAATTGCATCGGAAGCATTAATTCGTTCCGGTATAACACCCAACTGGCGGCGCAATTCATCGCGGCGGATTTCAGCATCCTGTAGCGCCATTTCAGCGGCGCGCAATTCTTCTTTGTCAGCCGTCAACTTTGCGGAAAAGCTGCCAGCTCCTAAAAATTGTGAATTTTTCACCATAAACTCGGCGCGCCGCTGTTCGGCTGCCTGTAACTGGCGCTCATATTCGGCGATCTGTTTTTCGATAAATCCACGTGCAGATTCCATGTCCGTACGCGATTGACCAAGATTATTCTCAACAAAGATCGTTAAAATGGATTGTACAACTGACTGCGCCTGGCGTGGATTGGTATTGCTATAGGTAATGCTAAAAAGATTTTTTGTCTGCGCCTTGACATCAATCTCTTCGGCCAGCCGCGCCAGCAACGATTCGACGTCTCCGGGGGATGTCGTGGTAAGATCCATATCGTTCATACGCATGACCTGCTCCAGATTTGGACGGCTAAGCAGGGTGCGCTCCATGATCAGAACTTCCTGATCCATATTGGATTCAACAGCAATACCCCTGAGCAGAGGGGCCAAAAGACTTCCGGTATCAACATAGATACGGGCCTGGGATTCAAATTTGTCGGGCAGCATTACAACTACCGCCCAGCCCAAAACACTAACCGCCCACGCAAGGATCAGGGATATCCACCGGTAGCGCCACATGGCCTTGGCCTGGCGAATTATTTCTATGATGATCTCGTTCATGCACTCAACCGGAAAAAGTAACCCAAGCACCCCATCGCCGATGATTGTCGGCAATGAACCAGATTAAAACGGATGGGAGAAACTTCCCCCATCCGGCCAGAAATTATTAGAACCAGCTTTGAGGCACGATCAATATATCGCCGGGCATAACCGGAACATTGGCGCTGACATCGCCATCCTTGATTAAATCATCAAGACGAACCCGGAAAGACCCCTGCCCCTGACGTACCAGCACGGCGCGATTGCCCGCCGCGAATTCCGTCAATCCGCCAACCGCAATCATGACGTCAAGTGCGGTCATTTTTTCGCTGAATGGGATTGCCTGCGGATTGGTGGCTTCGCCAATTACCCTGATCTGCTGATCAAATGGTCCGATAAAGCCATTCATGATGACAGACACCACCGGGCTCTGCACATATTGCTCAAGTTGCTTTTCTATTTCGCGGGCCAGAAGCGTCGGCGTTTTACCCGCAGCCTGCAAATCCTCAATCAGTGGCACCGTGACCTTGCCATCAGGACGCACCGTCACCGTCGTCGTCAATTCAGGATTTCGCCAGACAAATATTTGCAGCGAATCCCGTGGCCCAATTATGTAATTTGGCGATTCTTCACTGGTCGCAGATCCCACACTGGTAGCGTCAGGCATTCCAGAGCAGGCCGAAAGTGCGGCCAAAAGCAGCAAACCAGCGGCGCTGGCCAATGAGCGTTTTATTCTCGAATTAAACAAAGCAATTCTCCCCGACACGATGTGGTAAAGTATTAGACAAACTAACCAATGGGTAAGACATGGCCCGAAGGCTATCTTTACCTACACCAAAGCCCGTTCTTGCAATAGTGCATGGTTAACTGATGAGTACCTTACAAAAAAATCACACTATGAAATACCATAAAAGCATAAAGATTAGATTAGAGTTTTCCGCGAGAACGGTTAATTTGCGGTTAATCTGGACATGGATATGAGCTTAGACCGCACTAGGGCTTGTTTGTGGGGTCTGGCGGCATATTAATCTCAATTTCTGTGTTATTTTTATCACAAAAAGCAATGCAGGGCGCGGCCCTGGATTTGGGGGCGCCATTCTTTAGCGCCTCCTGAATGCGTTCGGGCGTCCAAAAAGTCTCTTCCTTGGCCTGATTCTCTCTGACTTCATGCTTCAGAATGGCCCCAAGTGCTGCTTCCGGCGTATTCGCTTGCGGGACGGCAGGGATAGCAGCCACCGGGGGAGCCGCAATTTGTACCGGGGCAATCATTTCAGGTTGTTTCTCCATGCGTGGCGGGGCCTTAACAGGGCTGGGTTTTTCCGGCGCTATGGCCCTGGTGGCAGGCAAAGAAACGGGGATTACTTGCGTTGCAGTGGCGCCCGACATCTTCTCGTCTTTTGCAGTCATATCCCCGACAACCAGCCTGCCCGAGATAATATCCTCAAGGGTCGCCAGTTCACTGGCAAACTGGCGTTCGGCGGCAACACTGAAAGACTTCCAATGCGCCATAAACTGCTCCGGCCACGCCATGTATGCGCCGCCAGAAATGAGCGAAAGAACGATCAGAACGCCTATCAGTTTTCGCATGGTCAGATCACCATTGGCAGAGCATGCCGGGAATTATACCAAAAATGTAAAAATCGCAAAACACACTTTAGCGCGGCCAGCGCACAATATGCCCCGGCAGATCGTCAATTTCCACGCCGGTTTCACTGACACACCGCCCCAGCACAGACTTTCCCAGATTATGGACACGCTCACGATCCCCGCATTCCAGATGGTGCCATTGCGGTAATGGTTTGCCTTCAGCGATCAGGCGATACGCGCAGCTTGACGGCATCCATTGTTTAACCCGGTCGATATTTTCAGGCGTCAGGGTAACACAATCTGAAACGCGCTTTTGCCGGTTTGGGTAATCGGTGCACAGGCATTTTCCGGCATCCAACAAGGCACAGGAAACATCCGTGTAATGAATTTTTCCGGTATCCTCATCTTCAAGTTTTATCAGACAGCATTTGCCACAACCATCGCACAGCGCCTCCCATTCCTGGGAAGTCATCTCGCCAAGTGTTTTTCGCTGCCAGAAGGGCTGTGTACGCATGATCTCTTATTCCGCTGGAAAAAGCTGATCAAGAAATTCACCGATGTCATCTGTTGCATGATGAATGTGTGCGGCGTCAGATTGCGGATCAGGGCCGCTCCATTCGGGTTTCCCGGTTGCCCAGATGGTCATCATTCCAAGCTCATGCGCGGGCAACAGATTTTTCACGCTATCATCCACCATAACCGTGCGGTTCGCCAGAATGCCGGAATTCGCCACCACATGGTGATAGGCGCCGGTGTGCGGTTTTGGCACATACCCCGTGGCGGCAATATCAAAAATACATTCGAAATGATGCGACAATTTCAGTCGCTGCAAAACATTTTCCGCGTGCCGCACCGTGCCATTCGTAAAGATAATTTTACGTCCCGGCATCCTGGATAAGGCCGCATCCAGACGCTGGTCATAGGCCAGCCCGCTCACATCTATGTCATGCACAAATTCCAGAAACGGCTCTGGAGGCATGCCGTGCTCCGACATGAGGCCATTCAGGGTTGTGCCGTGACTGGTCCAATAGGCCTTTTGCACGGCCCGCGCCTGCGCAGTGTCGACACCCAGATAGCTGGATATAAAGGCCGCCATGCGTTGATCTATCAGGGCAAAAAGGTCCGTATGGGCGGGATACAGCGTATTATCCAGGTCAAACAACCAGGCGTCGGCCTGGGTTAACCGTTGCGTATTATAAGGCGGGATTACTGGGGACATGGCGCGACCATCCCCCGCCAATCGGGGCCTGTCAAGTGCTGGAAAATTAACCCGTAATCAGGCGTTAACCCGAACATGCGAAGCTGTTTGGGTCTTATGCAATCAACCCGTTACCAGGCGTAAAAATGAGCGGCCAAAACCCAATCCTCTCGGCGGCATTCTGGCGTCGTGTCGGCAGCCCAAATAAGGTTGGCGGAAGCGATATGGATGTGTTTGAGATCATCGCCAGAGCCGAAATCACTGCATTTCCGGGCCCTGCCCTGTTGTTTGGTCCTGGTGGCAGTGTTTTGGCCGCGAACCGCGAGGCGTCACGCCTGATCAAGGCGCTGACCGACGGCAATGCGCAGGATATTCGCATTCTTCAGGCCGGCGTATCCGCGACGGGCAGGCCGGCAATCGGACAGATATTTCTACCGCATGATCCTGTTACCGGCGAAGCTCAGGCGCTGTATTATTTAACGGCAATGGCGCTGGCGGCAGCCGAGCATCTGTCGGAGCAGCACGCAATCGGCGAACGCCGGGTTATGATCCTGTGTCGTGACGGTAGCGCGGAATATGCCATGCGCAACGCATTGATCGAATCGCGTGACCTATACCGGGATCTGTCCCGATGCTCGTCTGATTTTTCCTGGCAGACAGATGAAAATGGCGCATTCACTTTTGTCAGCACCAAAGGCGCGCTGGGATTTAGCGCTCAGGCGCTGAATGGGCGACGCAGCCAGGATTTACTTGATCAGACATCGCAATTATCCGGGACGAACCCATTCATCATACGTACGCCAGTTGAAAATATTGAAGTTTCCATGCGCGATGCCAAAGGCGATTTACGCCATTGCCGTGTGGACGCCCTGCCGGTTTATGACAAAATGAATAACTGGCGTGGCGCGCGTGGCGTCAGCAGTGATATCACCGAGGCCAGAACACACCAGCTGGCACTGGAATTCATGCACAAGCGTGAGTCGCAGGTACGCGCGATAGTGGAAGCCGCCCATGGCAGCCTTGATCCGGCTGCTGCATTCAGCAATGCGTCAACGCTTCTGGCTTCTGCCGTTGGGGCTTCGAACTGCTGCATACTTGGCCTGGATAGCAAACAAAGGTTGCGGATTTTGGCAGCATCCAATCCGGACAGCAACACGCAAAACCGCGCCACGCTATCGCGCATTGAACTGGAAATTCAGGATGCGTGCAGAAACAATTTTAGCGATCCCATAAGTTTCACGGATGCAGGCGTTTCGCATCAGATCACGATGACCACGCATGCCGGCGCGCCAAATGGCGCGATCTGGCTGCAAAACGCGAACGGCGATGCAAATGAAGTAAATCAATTTGTGCTGCCGGGTGGCTTCATGCGTTCCCTGGCGCAAACGGTTACGGGACATATTGGAATTGCGATTGCCCATGAAAATCAGATGTGCCGTCTGGCGGAATTATCGCGTACCGATGAATTGACCGGATTGATGAACCGCCGGGCCTTTATGGAAGATCTGCTGCAGCGGCATGGACATCTGCATCGCGTCTCGCGCGTTGGCGCATTGCTTTATATCGATCTGGACAATTTCAAGCCAGTTAATGATCGCCATGGTCATGCGGCGGGTGATCGGGTGTTGAAGGAATTTGCAAATATTCTGGACTCCCACAGCCGTATCGGTGATCTGTGCGCGCGACTGGGCGGGGATGAATTTGCGATCTGGCTGGAAGATACCGATGCGGGTGGCGCAGAGGTCAAGGCCCGGCATTTGATTGAGGAAGCAAAATTTCTGCCACGGCTGGCGGGCATTGCGCCAGCCGATGACATGCCGGTATTGGGGTTGTCCATTGGCATTGCGATTGCTGATCCCCGGTTTCCTGAACAATTGCCGCAACTGATCATGCGCGCGGATGAGGTGATGTATCAGGTTAAACGCCAGGGCAAGGGCTCGGTAATTATCGCGCGATCCGCAGGTGGTCTAACCTCCAGTATTTCAGTAAAATGATAAGGGCGAGACGATGCTGAAAAAATTACTTGGTCAACTTTCGTTTGCAAAAAAACTTCCTGAAAATCTTGAGTATGAGACCGCGCGTAGCGTTCTTGAAAAAAATCAGTTGGCGCAACGCACTGAGCTGGCTGGGCGCGCAGATTCTCCGCCTGAAATGCTGTATTATCTGGCGAATGACGAATCCCCGAATGTACGGCGCAGGGTGGCAAAAAATCCGCACACGCCGATACAGGCGAACCAACTGCTTAGCGATGATAAAGATGACGAAGTGCGTTGCGAGCTGGCGCGTAAAATTGCCCGTCTTGTGCCGGGTCTGCCGCGCGATGCGCAGGTCAAACTGCGCGAACAGATGGAAGCCATACTGGATAAGCTGGCGGATGATCATTTGCCGCGCGTGCGCCAGATCGTTGCCGAGGAAATCAAGCATTCGGATAATGTACCAAAACGCATAGCGATGCGGCTGGCGCAGGATCTGGAGCATATTGTACGCGCCCCCATTCTGGAATATTCACCACTATTGTCGGACGATGATCTGTTGCAGATCATGGCCAGCGGCATTGTTAACGGGGCCATGGCGCCAATCGCCAAACGACAGCACGTAAGTGAGCCGGTGGCAGACGCCATTGTTGCCTCGCTTGATGTTTCTGCGGTGGCGTCGCTGCTGGCAAACAAAAATGCGCAGATCCGCGAGGAGACCCTGGACGCGATTATTGATCAGGCCGAAGATATTCATCGCTGGCACAAGCCCATTGTAATGCGCCCGGAACTTCCACTGCGCGCGGTGCGTCGTGTGGCGGGTTTTGTTGCTTCATCGCTGCTGAGTATCCTTCTGGAGCGCGATGATCTGAATCTCGATAAAGACACCACGGATATTTTGAAAAAGGCCATTCGTGAGCGGATTAATTCAGAGGAAGAAATTTCATCAGATGATAATTCTTCCACAGGATTAAGTGCGCAGCAGGCATTTGACGCAGGTCAGTTGACGGATGCTGACATTTCGGCAGCGGCCACTTCGCGGCGTAGCGAATTTGTTATTGAGGCGCTTTCGCTGAAATCCGGAGTGCCTGAATTGCTGACCCGCAGAATTTTCGAAGCGCGCAGCGGCAAGGCGATTACAGCGCTGACATGGAAAGCCGGATTGTCCATGCGCACGGCGCTGGAAATTCAAAAAACCACTGGTCATGTGCCGCATGCGGACCTTGTGCTGGCCCGCAACGGGGTGGACTATCCCATGGATGCCGAAGAAATGCGCTGGCATCTGCAATATTTCAATGTTCCCTTGTAATTTATTGCCGGATTGACGCATCATTGCCGCACCAAAAAATATGAGGCGGCACGCAAATGGACATAAAAGGCAAAGTTGCGATCATTACCGGATCGGCAATGGGGCTGGGTGCGGCTGTTGCAGTAAAGTTGGCCGCGCGTGGCGTCAATGTGGTGATCAATTATTCCAAAAGCGAAAAAGAAGCGCGCGAAGTTGCCGCTGAATGCGCCGCGTTGGGTGTTGAAACATTGCTGGTAAAAGCCAATATTGCCGATGATGCGGATTGCCGCAGGCTTGCCAAAGAAACCATGGATAAATGGGGCCGCATTGATATTCTGGTGAACAATGCGGGCACGTCAGTGTTTGCAGATCACAGAGATCTGGATGCGCTATCGGCGGACGATTTTCATTATATTTATGGCCTGAATGTTGTTGGCCCCTATCAGATGACGCGCGCGGTTGCGCCCGCCATGAAAGCAGGCGGCAAAGGCGCAATCGTCAACGTGTCGTCCATCGCCGCAGTGGTCGGCATTGGCAGTTCGATCGCCTATGCCGCATCAAAAGGCGCGTTGAACACCATGACCTTATCCCTTGCACGCGCACTGGCCCCGGAAATCCGGGTCAATGCGGTATGTCCGGGCTTTATCGGCACCCGCTGGTTTTCAGATCGTCTGGATGCGGACGGATATCAGGGCATGCTGGATACACAACGCAAGATCACACCGCTGAAGCGCGCGGGAACGCCTGATGATATTGCGGATTCAGTCGTTTTCTTTTGCGCTGAGGGGGCCGAGCATATAACCGGCGAAACCCTGATCACGGATGCAGGCATGCATCTGAATATGGCGCCGCTGACCGCGCGCTAAATTTGAGGGGCAATCCATGTTACTGGATGGGTGGCATTTCGCCGCATGCATCAGTGATAACGGAGCGCGGTTTCAGTGTGCGACAGGGATATGAAAGACATTATGGCGTTGTGGCCTGTTTTGGGGCGGGTGCAATAGTGAATACGAGCGTACCCAGATAAAGCCAGGGCTAAACCTCAGCTTCCCACCTTTGGAAGCGAGTCCAGAGTGCCATCATATTTGCGCAGGTCGGCCGCGTCGCGATCAACGTATTCCTTGTTGAGACGCATATCAATCGCGCTGAAAATTGGTTCAATTTTTCCAACAAATTTATTATTGCGTACGGTTATCTTGTCCAGAATTTTGCTTAGTTTGCTAAAAAGCCACCGACAGCAGCGATTGGCGTCATCATAAATGATCCAGTTGTCTTCAAGTAATATCTCATGCACGCCGCCCTTCAAGATACGTTTTGGCTCGTCCGCATAGGATAAAATATTATGGTTTTGTGTGTCGGGCCCAAGTTGAAGCACGCTGTTTCTGACAGTTAGGCTGCCACCGCCATATGCGTTGATGGCGGCACCGGAATTTCCACCCAGCGCTGCGATGATACTGTTTTCCACCAGCGTGGATCTGGCGCCGGTTTTCAACAAATGGCCATTATCAGATGCCAGAATTTTGACGTTTCGCAGGATTGCCTTATCACCCCCGCTTATATAGAGGCCGTGCGCCTGACCATTTTTGCCATGACCTTCAAAATAGGAATCTTCAATGGTCATCACACCATTTTCATTATTGGGCGCACCCAGAATGCCATTTTCGCTGTTGAGGCAGATAATGTCGCGGATGAAAACAGTCTGGGCGGACGACGCAACCCGAATGCAGGCGCCGTTTTCATCGGGAACAGTTATGCCGGAAATTTTAAATCCCTGCACCGTGACATTTGGCGCTTGCAGGTCAATCGCGCCCTTTCCGCTACACGGCGTATTTTTGAGATGCGCGCGGCTTCCGTCCTGGCCAATTTTCCCGACCAGCTTCATCGACTTGCGAATGACAATACAGTCGGAATAATCGCCGGGTTCAACCGTAATGGTGCCGCCCTGTGCTACCAGCACGACTGCCGCAGAAAATTTTGATGCATCGCAGCCTTTCGCGCACATGCTGATTTGCATTTTGTTGTTGCCAGGCGCTGGTGCCGCCGAAACAGACGCATCCGGAACCGTTATTGCGGGCGCGCCGGGCGCTGTGCGCGCTTCCAGAACCCTTAATCGGGACTTCATGTCCACCATGTCTTTTTCAAGTGCGCCGATACGCGAGACAATGGCCTCCATCGCCTTGTTAAGATCGGCGCGAAGCGATGCGAGATCCGCTTCATTGACCATTCTGCTTTCGGTTGCGCCCATCTGCTCACGGATACGCGCCGCGCGGTCCGGGTCTGCGCCTTGCGCAAACGTGATATCACCCGTGATGGCCACCGCCAGAACACTGCAAATCCCCATAAATGCAAGAAGCAATTTCCGTCTGACGTGTTTCAAGGCTTCATCCCTTTTGTTCAGGCAGTTTCATCAAACAGTTCGCGGCCAATCAGCCAGCGGCGAATTTCGCTGGTGCCAGCGCCAATCTCATACAGCTTGGCGTCGCGTAACAGCCGCCCTGCCGGATAGTCATTAATGTATCCATTGCCACCCAGAATCTGGATTGTTTCCAGCGCCATCCAGGTTGCTTTTTCGGCAGCATATAATATCGCCCCCGCCGCGTCCTTGCGGGTGGGGCCACCACGATCACAGGCCTTTGCCACCGCATACACATAGGCGCGCGTGGCGTTCATGGTGGTGTACATATCCGCCAGCTTGCCCTGCATAAGCTGAAACGTGCCGATGGGCTGGCCAAACTGTTTGCGTTCGTGAATATAGGGCACCGCGACATCCATGCAGGCCTGCATGATGCCAAGCGATCCCGCCGCCAGGACGGTGCGCTCGTAATCCAGGCCGCTCATCAGAATATTGACGCCCTTGCCTTCGCCACCCATGACGTTTTCTTCGGGCACTTCGCAGTCCTGAAAGATCAGCTCGCAGGTGCCCGAACCGCGCATGCCAAGTTTATCGAGCTTGGGTCCGGTGGAAAATCCCTTGAAGCCACGCTCGATAATAAAGGCGGTAATACCGCGCGGGCCTGCCTTGGGATCGGTCTTGCCATAGACCACCAGCACATCGGCATCGGGTGCATTGGTGATCCAGAATTTACTGCCATTCAGCACATAGCGATCGCCGCGTTTTTCGGCGCGCAGTTTCATCGAGACCACATCTGATCCGGCCTCCGGCTCGCTCATGGCCAGTGATCCGACATGTTCGCCGCTCATTAACCCCGGAAGATATTTTCGCTTTTGCGCGTCACTACCCACGCGGCGGATCTGGTTGACGCATAAATTGGAATGCGCGCCGTAAGACAGGCCCACACTGGCTGATCCCCGGCTGATTTCTTCCATCGCGACGACATGATGCAGATAGCCCATACCCGCGCCGCCATATTCTTCTTCGACGGTAATGCCCAGCAGACCTAGTTCCCCGAGGCGCGGCCACAGATCGCGCGGAAATTCATTGCTGCGGTCAATTTCGGCCGCGCGTGGCGCAATGGCGTTGGCCGTAAATGCCGACACACTGTCACGCAGCATGTCCGCAGTTTCGCCAAGATCGAAATCAAACGGCGGCAAACGATTTGAAAGCATCGGGCAATCCTGAAATATGAAATGGCTGGTTACAACAACAACAATGTCGCCAGCCCCAGAAACGCAAAGAAGCCTACCACATCGGTTACGGTCGTGACCATAACCCCCGAGGCCATCGCGGGATCGATCTTTAAGCGCTCCAGCGCCAGCGGCGCCAGAACCCCTGCGATCCCGGCGGCGAGCAGATTGATCAGCATGGCGGCCGCCAGCACCATGCCGATTTCCGCGCTCTTGAACCAGAACCCACCTATCACGCCCATGATCAGGGCGAACAGCACGCCATTATAGCCTGCCACAAAGACCTCGCGAAAAACGATGCGCACGGCATTTGTGGCGTTCATTTCCTTGGTGGCGATGGCGCGCACGGCAACGGTCAGGGTTTGCGTGCCCGCATTGCCACCCATGCTGGCGACAATCGGCATTAAAATCGCAAGCGCCACGATTTCCTGAATTGTGGCTTCGAATTGCGCAATGACCAGCGACGCCAGAATAGCCGTCAGTAGATTGACCAATAACCAGGGAAAGCGACGCCGCGTCGTCAGCAGAACTGAATCCGTAGGATCGGTTTCCGTGACGCCGCCAAGGCGCAGCAAATCCTCTTCGGCTTCCTCGTCGATAACATCGACCACGTCGTCAACGGTGATCACACCAACAAGACGCTGGTCCTCGTCAACGACGGCCGCAGAAATCAAACCCTACTGGTTGAACAGATACGCGACTTCTTCCTGATCCATCATTACCGGGATCAGGGTCTGATCGCTATCCATGATATCGCGCATGGCGACATGGCGGCGCGTGCGCGCAACACGGCTGAGAGGCACAGTGCCAACCAGATGAAAGGATGGATTAACAATGAATATTTCGTAGAATTCATCCGGCAGATCATCGACCGAGCGCATATAGTCGATGGTGTGACCGACCGTCCAGTAATGCGGTACCGCAACCAGTTCCGAGCGCATCAGACGTCCGGCTGTGTCCTCTGGATAGCTAAGGCCTTTTTCAACGGGCGCGCGCTCTATCCGGGGTAGAAGATTGAGAACTTCCGTCTTGCGCTGCTCGCTGAGGTTTTCCAGAAGATAAACTGAATCGTCGGTTTCCAGTGCAGCAACCGCCGCCGCCAGCGCCTCGCTGGACATGGCGGCAACCACACGGTCGCGCAGACGCTCATCCAGTTCCGGCAAGACTTCCGGGTCTAGCTGGGCGCCTAACAGTTCAAGCAGTTTTCGGCGTTGCTTGCCCCGCAACAGGCCAAGCAGATCGCCCATATCTGCGGCATGCAGCGGTTCAACCAGTTCCAGAAGTGCTGTTTTATCACCAGCCCGCACGGCATCGATAACGCTCTCCAGGAAAGCCGGGTTCAGCGCATGCAATGGCTCGCCGCCAGCGTTGCCCGGCGTTTCGCTATCCGATCGCTGCTCTGTGGAGGCCGTATCTTGCACCAGCCGCACTCCGATAGAATTCATTGTTTTTACGGCGCCAGCGCCAAAGATACGCTCAGGCCTGGCTAAGCCACCCAAAGCCCGCAGAGCGAAGGATGGTATGGTGCGGTCGAGAAGACTCGAACTTCCACGGGTTTTACCCCACAGCGACCTCAACGCTGCGCGTCTACCAATTCCGCCACGACCGCATTGCGGGGGAAGTAGCAAATCGCGGCCAGTTTAACAAGCTGCATCTGCCTGTTAGCGGAATTAGATGCCGCCACCGTCGGTAAAGCCGTCCAGGTGAATGCCGCATTCTGTCTTATCCTGACCTCGCCAGCGGCCTGAACGGGCGTCTTCCCCTTCCTTCACGCGCGAAGTGCAGGACACGCAGCCGATCGACAGATAGCCGTCGCGCACCAGCGGATGGGCCGGCAGATGATGTTCCACCATATAGCGGTCAAGCTCGGCCTGCGACCAGTCCGCCAGTGGGTTGATGCGATAACGCGGCCCGACCTTTTCAATGCTATTCATCGTCGCCCGGTCATCCGTCTGAAAACGCTTGCGCCCGGTTATCCAGGCGTCAAATCCTTCCATGGCGCGCGCAAGCGGAACGGTCTTGCGAAAATTGCAGCATGCGTCAGGGTTATTCGACCACAGGCTGCCTTCGGGATCCTGTTCTGCGCGATCTTTCGGATGCGGCCCGATGGCGCGCAAATCCGTCAACCCAAGCAGGTCCTGCAATCGGTCACGATAACGCAGCGTCTCGCCGAACAGCTTGCCCGTATTGAGAAACAGCACCGGCGTTGAGGGATCGATTTCAGCGACAATGTGCAACAACACCGCTGATTCCGCGCCAAAGGACGACACCACGGCAATCCGGCCGGCAAATTCCTGCTGAATCATCGCCCGCAGCAGCTCTCGCGTGCTGGAATCCACATGATTGGCCTGCAATGTTTCGAGGCGCGAGGATGCAGGATGCGCGCCAACGGGCTTTGTAGTGGATTGCGCCATGATGATATTGCACACTTAATTTAGTGTTTTATAAGTATTCATGTTAAAATATAGTGTGAATTAAATAAAAGTCAAATAATTTACGTAAAATAAGAAAGCGCCTGCAAATGCGAGGACGTTTATGCGGGCGCCAAAAACTGATAATTATTGCGTGTGGATGAGATCGCGGATTGAAACCGCGATGGATTCGCCCTGGATCATGATTTCGCCGCGCGCAATCAGGCGCTTGTTGGCATAAATCAATACAGGATCGGTCTGAAGGGACTCAAGTTCAATAACCGCCCCACGACCCATTTTCAGCAATTGATGGATCGGCATGATAGCCTGACCCAGCACCACTGAAACTTCGATTTTAACACTGTCTATGGCTTTTGACTGCACGCTCACTTAATCCCCATTTCCCTGTATGATTGGGACAGATCATCAACTATCAGGGTTAGGGAACGGTTAAGTTGGCCTCGCGAATGATTATATATCCTGAATATCTTTGATCAAACTCACGCAACAGGCATGAAAATGGCGGATTTTTGCGAAATATCCGATTCTGAAAATAATCCGGCCATCGTGATGCCGCCGGTTTTATGGCGCGTTTCGAAGCAACCGGTTGCTTATCCGGATGCCATTAACTTTATGGAAACCCAGGTCGCCGCGATTCGGGAAGGAAGCGGCAGGGAAATGGTGTGGTTGCTGGAGCATCCCCCGATTTATACGGCGGGCACCAGCGCCAAACTCCAGGATCTACTGAAGCCCGACCGCTTTGCGGTGCATGAAACCGGGCGCGGCGGGCAATATACCTATCACGGGCCGGGCCAGCGCGTAGCCTATGTGATGCTGGACCTCAACAAACGCGGGCCTGATGTCCGCAAATTTATCTGTAATCTGGAAAAATGGTTGAAGGATACATTGGCGGTTTTCGGCGTGACCGGAGAAACCCGCCAAGGCCGCGTCGGCACCTGGGTACGTCGCGCCGACAATAGCGGCGAAGACAAGATCGCCGCCATCGGCGTACGGGTGCGCCGCTGGGTCAGCTATCACGGCGTCAGCATCAATCTGGACCCGGACCTTTCGCATTATGACGGCATCGTACCCTGCGGCGTATCAGAGCATGGGGTGACCAGTCTGGCCAGGCTGGACCTGAAAACCACTCTGGATGAATTGGATCAGGCGCTGCGCGAATGTTTCGTGCCGATTTTCGGATCTGTTGCCAGCATTTGATCCGGGTCAAACCCTCAATATCTTCTCATCGTTAGAAAAATCCTTTCAGATAGAAAATAGAAATGAGAGGGGTTCATGAACAGATTGGTTTATCCGGCCGCTACGGCAATTTTGCTGGCGTTAGCTACGCCTGTTCTCGCGAAAGACAACCCCGGCGAGTTGAGTCCATGGCAGGTGCGCGTACGGGCGACCGCAATCCTGCCGGATGAAGACGCCTCTATTCGCCCGGTTGCCGGCTCCGCCGATGTCGAGGAGGCACTCATACCGGAACTCGATATCAGCTATTTCTTCACTGATCATATTGCGGCGGAACTCGTCCTGCTGATCAGCAGTCATGATGTCGGCGCGAAACTGGCCGGTGTTGGCAAGGTTGATCTGGGGGAGGTCAATCTGTTGCCGCCGACACTGCTGCTGCAATATCATTTCCGTCCCCACGGAACGTTCCGGCCATATGCGGGCGCGGGCGTGAACTATACGGTATTCTGGAACGAAGACGCACCCGGCGGCGCGGTGACGGATATTGATTACGTCAATAGTATAGGCTATGCGTTGCAGGCGGGATTCGATTACGGGCTTGATAAACACTGGATGCTGAATGTTGACGTCAAGCGCTACTGGCTTGATACGGATGTCAATATCAGCAGCGCGCTGGGCCCCTTGAACGCCGACGTGGATCTGGACCCGTGGACCATCAGCTTTGGAGTCGGCTACCGGTTTTGACGCCAGCCCATCAGGGATGCAAAGCGGTCATACCGGGGATGCTGGCGCCGGTTCTGTTCGGCAACCCGCATGGCCACCAGATCGGCGCGCCGCGCCAGCAGGGCCTGCAATTCCTCCTGGGAGGTTTCGCAGACACGGCAAAGCCGCAGGGATGCGTGGCGTTCCGCGCCATAGCGGGCAAGCGCCAGGGCGTCGAGCTGGTCGGTCTTGCCACGCTTGCCCAGCGAACGGATGAAGTAACTGGCCGCCCTGGGGTCAGCGCGATGCACGCTGACGCCGTCGCGCAACAGCGCGGCAATCAGCTCAATCTCGTAACCGCCGGTGGATTCCAGCACCACCAGCGCCTGCGGCAACAGCTTTGCAAAACCCGACGCAAAGGCGGCAAAGCCTTCACTGCTATTTTGGAAGCGCTGCGGCTTTGCCGCCTTTGCGTCATGGACGGCCACGTCAAACCATTCCTTGCTGACATCGATGCCGATAAAGTGTAAGTATGTCATTGGGTGTTTCCTCGTTTGCTTGCGATTGTGTGCGGGCGGATCCCCTTCCTACCATTCAAGCGGTTAGGAGAAACGTGGGCAGGGAACCAAGATGACGACGGGCGTAAACCCACATTGCGAACGGTCACCTGCCCACACCCCCTCTTTAGCATATTCTCAACACACAATTGCGAGGAGCGAAGCGACGTGGCAATCCACCAAGCCTTCGCCAGAAGGCTTCGGCTGGCAAGGGAGTCACAAACTCAGGCCTTTGCGTGAGGCTCTGGATCGCCACGCTTCGCTCGCGATGACGAAGTATAAGCTTGTGATTCAGTCTAAACAAAAACCGCTCTATGTCTGGACTCATCATAATCCGAAACAAAACAATATCCGAAACAAAACAATGTCATCCTGAACGAAGTGAAGGATCTCTGCGGCAGACAGGATCCTTCAATGCCGCTGCCACCCTGTCATTATGCACCACAGCTTGCGCGCGATGACAGGGCGGCATTGCGATTTGTGAACGATCAGTTCTTCTTGTTTGCGAACTTGAAATACTTCTCCATATCCGCCTGCGCCTCTTTGGTGTGCGACACATAGCGGTAGAAGCCACCATTATAGGTGCCGTCCTGGCGGCGGTTGACCTCGCCCTCGAAATTATAATAGCCGGGTGTACATTCCTTGTTACGGTCGGTCTTGCCACGGAAATTGATCACTTCCTGCACCCACCAGTCTTCCGCCTCTGGCGTTACTTCCAGCGTGGCGTAGCCATGTTTGCGGGTATAGTCGATGCACGCGGCAATATGTTCGCCCTGGGCGTACAGCATGTCGGTCAGGTTGAACTGGAACGACGCCTGATAGCCCGCCATGATGAACATGTTGGGATAGCCATTGGAGTGCACGCCGAACATGGTGCGGATGCCATCCTTGTATTTATCGTTGATCTCAAGGCCGTTACTACCCACGATCTGGTTATAGATGCCGGTTTTCTGCACATCGAAACCGGTGGCGTAGATCAGCACATCCACTTCATAGACCTTGCCTTCGAACTCGGGGCCTTTTTCGGTGATGCGGTGGATGCCCTTGCCGTGGGTGTCGATCAGATGCACGTTAGGCCGGTTAAAGGTGGCCAGATAATCCTCGTGGAAACATGGGCGCTTGCACATCAGCATGTACCAGGGCTTCAGCGCTTCTGCGGTTGCAGGGTCTTTCACCTCCTGCTCAATGCGCTTATGGATGCGCATCATGGCGTCGATGTTGGCGTTCTCCTGCCTGCGGATTTTTTCCTCGGGTGAGATGGCGGCGCGTTTCGCATTTTGCTCGTCGCTCACATTGGTTGACAAAAGCGACTTCTCACGCCGCTTCGACTGCCAGCCGGGTTCCAGCTTGCGCGCCCAGTTGGGATCGGTCGGCCAGTCATGGCGGAAATCAATGGAGGAGGGCGTACGCTGGAACACATAGAGTTCCTTGCACGCGGCGCCCAGCTTGGGAATGGCCTGCACCGCCGTCGCCCCGGTGCCGATGATGCCGACGACCTTGTCTTCCAGGCCGGAAAGATCCTGTTTGGTATAGGCGTAATCCCAACGCCCGGTATGGAACGAATGGCCTTTATAATCTTCAATGCCATCGATCCGGGCCAATTTGGGCTTGGACATCGGGCCATTGGCGCAAACCACAAAACGCGCCTTCATCGTGTCGCCACGATCCGTTTTGACCGTCCACAATTGTTCGGTGTCATTCCATACGGTGGAGGTGACGGTGGTCTGAAACACCGCTAATCCGTACAGATCATATTTTTTGGCGATCGCCTGGCAGTGCTCGAAAATTTCGCTGCCCTTGGCGTAATGGTCGCGTGGCACATAATTCATTTCATCGAGCAAGGGCAGGTAATCATAGGACACCACATCGCAGGCAATGCCGGGATAACGGTTCCAGTACCAGGTGCCGCCTACATCCGCGCCGCGCTCCACAATACGGATGCTTTCGACGCCATGTTCGCGCAGCTTGGCCGAAGCCAGCAGCGCCGAAAATCCACCGCCGATGAACAGGCATTCCACCGTGTCGCTGATCGCCGCGCGGGGTTTGATATCGCCGCCATAGGTGTCGATTTCGTAGCGGGCCAGATCGCCTTCCAGTTCGTAAATATATTCATTGGTGCCGGACGGTTTATATTTCAGGCGCAGATCGCGCTCTTCGGCAAACTTCGCCTTGATGGCGTCATAATATTCCTGCGGTCGTTCCGACTTTCCCGGCACGGCGCGTGAGCCAAAGGGAAGCGGCTTTTCCTTAACCTTTTCGGGGGCTTTTTCCTGGGTGTTTTCCACGGTCTCTCTCCTGCGTTTGTATTTTATGGATTAATTTTCGCTGGAGAGAGTGTATTAGCCCATTTTTGCCGTGGCAAGCACTGCCTCATGCCGCAAGGCAGCGCGGGGTGCTCTTGCCAGGGAGCGGTCAGGCCGCCTAATTCATGATCTGCCAGTCGCCATCTGGCGTACGGCAGGCGGTGCCATAGGTCTGTTCGTTACGCCCGCCAACGGTCGCCAGCGCCTGATATTCACGGCAATAGCGGCCATCCCTGGCCTGAAACGTGCGTATGGGCGTTATCTGATAGCCGATCCCGTCATCGGGGTTTTGCCAGGCTATGGTCTGGCTGCTGGGCGTTGCCTCAAACACATTCGCCGCATGACCATGATCATAGGGGCTGTTGCCAATATTGCTGCCAAACAAAGCACCAATCAGCGTGCCGCCAATAATGGCTGCCGTGCGCCCGCTGCCATCGCCGATCTGCGAACCGGCAATGCCGCCAACGGCGCCGCCAAACAGTCCGCCCAGAAGATTGCTATCCTGCCTGCCATAATACACGGGCGGTGGCGGATATCTGTGCGGGCGATAGACGGGCCCATAGCCATAGCCATAACCCGGTCCATAGCTTTGACCGATGATGACCTGAAAATTGGTGCGGCGATCATGGTGGCGGTCATGGCCGCGATAATGCCCACGGTCATGCCCGCGATAATGCCCACGGTCATGCCCGCCATTCCAGTTGCGTTCATGCCGGTCGCGCCCATATCCACGATCATCACCGTTTCGCCATGCCTGAGCAGGCACGACCGATTGCGCCGAGAATATAGCGACCAGCGAGGTAGCGAAGAAAAACTTCCGAAAGCCCAAAAGCCGCATGACACGCTCCACCGAGAAAGGAACCATTCCTGAGCTTATCAGATACAAGCGCATTCAGGCATTTTTATGGCCGAAATAAGGTATTGTGGCTATTTTGGAAAGGTTTCCTAAACGCCCAGCGCGATCTGTGCACCCTTGATCGCGCCGGTATAGATACCCTGCGCGACCTTGATTGCCTCTTCTTCCGATGCGCCTCTGGCGTTGAAATTGCTGAACCAGTCAA
>CAMTVX010000104.1:0-6851 GCA_947085295.1 uncultured Alphaproteobacteria bacterium
GCGCTCGCCACCGCCGATATCGGCATTGCCATCGGTTCGGGCTCAGACGTCGCCAAGGAAACCGGCGGCATCATCCTGATCAAGAATGACGTGCGCGAAGTCGTGCTGGCGATCCGGTTGTCGCGTCTGACCTTGCGCAAGATCAAGCAAAACCTGTTCTGGGCCTTCATCTACAACGCGATTGGAATACCCATCGCGGCGCTTGGCTATCTGAACCCGATCATCGCGGCGGCGGCCATGGCGCTCAGCTCGCTTTCCGTAATCGTCAATTCGGCGATGCTCAAACGTGTGAGGCTGGCGCTATGACAAACCTTACTTTTCTGGGCGCCGCCGGAACGGTGACCGGATCGAAATATCTGCTTGAAGCGGGCGGGCGAAAAATCCTGATCGATTGCGGGCTGTTCCAGGGACTGAAGCAGTTGCGGCTGCGCAACTGGGACCGCTTTCCCGTTAATCCGGCCCAGATCGATGCGGTGGTTTTGACCCATGCGCATCTTGATCATTCGGGCTATCTGCCGCTGCTGGTAAAAAATGGCTTCAAGGGGCCGGTGTTCTGCACAACGGGGACCAGGGACCTGTGCACGATTTTGCTGCCGGACTCCGGATTTCTGCAAGAGCGTGACGCCGAGTTTGCCAACCGGCATGGTTTCTCAAAACACAGGCCGGCGCAGCCGCTCTATACCGCAAAGGAGGCCCGCGCCTGCCTTGACAATATCATCACCAAGAGGTTTGAGGAATGCTTCGAGATTACCCCTGGAATTAACGTTAGGTTTTATCCAGCGGGCCATATTCTTGGCGCAGCTATTGTCGAGCTTGCCATCGGTAAAACCAGGCTGGTGTTTTCCGGCGATCTTGGAAGGTCAACCGATCCGATCATGCGCGATCCGTCGCCGGTGCGTCAGGCGGATTTTCTTGTCGTCGAATCGACTTACGGTGACCGGACGCATGAGCCGGCCGACCCGCAAGATACGCTGGCGGAAATAATTAACCGGACGGCACAGCGCGGCGGGGTGGTGTTGATTCCGGCTTTTGCCGTCGGGCGCGCCCAGACGCTAATGTACCACCTGCAGCAACTCAAACATACGCACCGTATCCCTGACCTGCCGGTCTATCTCGACAGTCCCATGGCCATAGACGCCAGCGAGGTTTTTTGCAATCACCTCAGAGAACACCGGTTGAGTGCGGAGCAATGCCGTTCGCTGTGTGGCGTAGCCCGGTACGTGGCAGATGCGGAAGAGTCGAAGAGCCTTGACCGGGATAGAATGCCAAAGGTCATTCTGGCCGCCAGCGGCATGGCGACCGGCGGCAGGGTTTTGCATCATCTCAAGGTGTTTGCGCCCGATCCGCGTAACACGATCCTGTTCGCGGGCTATCAGGCCGCCGGAACGCGCGGCGCGGCGATGGTCGCGGGGGCTGAAAGCGTCAAAATCCATGGCGGCTATGTGCCCATTCTGGCCGAGGTGAAAAATCTGCGCATGCTATCGGCGCATGCCGACCGCACAGAAATCCTGACATGGCTGAGAAATTTCGAGACGCCGCCGCGCATGACCTTTATCACCCACGGCGAACCGGTGGCCGCCGATGCGTTGCGGCTGGCGATCGAGGAACAGCTTCAATGGGCGACGCGCGTGCCCGAGCATCTGGAACGCGCCACGCTGGAGGGGCATTAAACACGGCCATGATAAACACGAAGCTGTCCCTCACATGAGCGGATCAATTATCCCATTGTTGTTGAACAGAATAATTGGGCGGGAGGCAGCTATCTCCTCAACATCGGAATGTGACAGTGCAAATGAATAAAGAGGCCGCTTTTACACCCGCCCTGGGGCTGCGTTTCCTGACGCCGCTTTATGACCTTGCCATTGCATTATTGACCCGCGAGTCGATCTGGCGATCCGCGCTGGTCCGGACAATCAGTTTGCGGCCATGCGAACATATTCTTGATGTCGGGTGCGGCACTGGCTCGCTAGCAGTGATTCTGGCAAAGCAATTCCCGGATGCCGTGGTGACAGGAATTGATCCCGATCCCGATGTGTTGCGGCGCGCACGGGCTAAGGCAAACCGGCATGGCGTGAATATTGGCTTCCACGAGGGGTTCTTAAGTAAGGAATTTCTCGAAAGACACGGACCGTTTGACGTTATCACTTCGTCTCTGGTGCTGCATCAGGTTCCATTAGAGAAAAAAATTGAAATCCTCTCGATGATCCGCATGGGTCTGAAGACGGGGGGCCGTGTCTGTATTGCAGACTACGGGTTCCAGCGCACCCCAATGATGCGCTTTCTGTTTAGGAGGACTGTGCAAACGCTGGACGGTATAACCGACACGCAGCCAAATGCGGAAGGGGTTCTCCCGATCCTGATTCACCGCGCCGGTTTTGCTGATGTTGTGGAGGTCGAGGTGATTCCGACACTCACTGGCTCCATATCCATTTATCATGCGGGATGAGAGGATATTTTGCAGCATTACTTCTCAAACTTCGCCGCCCATTTAGCCCAGCCCAGCCTGGCGGGGGTGCAGGGAATTTACCGCATGATCATGTTCGCCTTTGCGCTTTATGATGTTGCGGGAAAAACCCTGTTCATGACGTGCGGCCCAATGGGCAAAGAACCGCTGCATTACAGCCTGCTGCCGGATGGCGCGTTTATTTGCGGGCTGGAACTGAAAAGCCTGTTGCCCTATCCGGGGCTTGCGCGCGCTATTAATCCGCTGGCGATTGAGGAACAGCTTCAATGGACGACGCGTGTGCCCGATCATCTGGAACGCGCCACACTGGAGGGGCATTAAACACGGCCATGATAAATCCGCATAACCTTCCAGAAGAGACCCGACCGCATACTTTACGCTTGCGCCGGCTGGGCATCGATACGCATCAGGAGCTTGTCGTCTATATGCGGCAGGACTGCCACATCTGCCGGTCTGAGGGGTTTGCCGCGCAGGCGCGCATTCAGGTAACCGCCAATGGGCGCAGCATCATCGCCACGCTGGGTAAAATCACCAGCGATCTATTGGGGCATGGCGAAGCCAGCCTGTCGGAAAGCGCCTGGCGGCTGCTGGGTGTTAAAGATGGCAGCGAAATTTCGTTCTCGCATCCCCCTATTGTGGAATCGCTTGGCCTGATGCGCGGTAAAATCTATGGCCAGCGCCTGGATGTGCAATCGGCGCAACAGATCATTCAGGATATAGTGGCGGGGCGCTATGCCGATGTGCATCTGTCGGCCTTCATTACAGCCTGTTCCGGGCGTGCACTTAACCGCAGCGAGATGGCGGCGCTGACCCGTGCGATGGTGATGACGGGAAGCAGACTGGACTGGGGCGATCAGCCGATTGCCGACAAGCATTGCATTGGCGGCCTGCCCGGCAATCGCACCACGCCGATCGTCGTCGCCATCGCGGCGGCGTGCGGGCTGACCATCCCGAAAACCTCTTCGCGGGCGATTACCTCTCCGGCGGGAACGGCGGACACGATGGAGACGCTGACCCCGGTTGATCTGGATGTGGCGGCGATGCGCCGCGTGGTGGAGGCGGAAGGCGGCTGTCTGGTGTGGGGCGGGGCCGTCGATCTCAGTCCGGCAGATGATATTCTGATCCGGGTGGAACGGCTGCTGGATCTGGACAGCGAAGGGCAGATGGTCGCCTCGGTTCTGTCCAAGAAAATCGCAGCAGGCGCCACCCATGTGGTGCTCGACCTTCCGGTTGGACCCACCGCAAAGCTGCGGACACCAACCGACGGGCATCATTTGACAAGCGCCCTGAATAGTGTCGCTGAGGCCATGGACCTGCATGTGCGGATCATGCTGACAGATGGCGCGCAGCCGGTTGGCCGCGGCATCGGCCCGGCGCTTGAGGCGCATGATGTTCTGGCGGTATTGCGCAACGATCCGGCGGCGCCGCAGGATTTGCGGGCGCGCGCCATTGATCTGTCAGCGGGCCTGATCGAACTTGTGCAGAAGCTTTCCGCACGCGATGCCCGGATGAAGGCCAGCGAAGCGCTTGAAAATGGCAATGCGAGGCGGAAATTTGAGGCGATCTGCGTTGCGCAGGGCGGTCTGCGGGAACCGCCACGCGCGCCCCATACGCATCCCATACTGGCGGCGCATGCGGGCATGGTGGCCAATATTGATAATCGTGTGCTGGCGAAAATCGCCAAGCTGGCCGGCGCGCCGAACGCCAAGGCGGCGGGGCTTGAATTCCACACCCCGCTTGGCGTGCAGGTCGAGACCGGAACCCCGCTATTTACGGTGCATGCGGAATCCAGGGGCGAGCTGGCCTATGCGCTGGAATATGTCCGCGCCCATCCTGGCGTGATCAGGCTGGAGGCCGACGCATGAACAAGAGGAGCATGAAAAGCAAGGCGGGTCAGGAACCCGGGAATATTGGTAAACCGAAATATCAGGCGGAACTGCATGGCCTGCAAATCGAGCTGGTGAAGCTGCAAAAACATTTTATCCGCTGTAATGACAAAATTCTTGTCTTGATTGAGGGGCGTGACGCCGCCGGGAAGGATGGCGTCATCAAGCGCATTGTCAAACATCTGAGTCCGAGAGAGACGCGCGTGGTCGCCCTGGGAAAGCCCTCGGATCGCGATCGAGGCAGCTGGTATTTTCAGCGCTTTGTTCCATACCTCCCTGCGGAACAGGAGTTCGTTCTGTTCAACCGCAGCTGGTACAACCGCGCCGGGGTCGAACGCGTGATGAATTTCTGCACGGACGACGAATATGAGGCGTTCATGCAGACCGTGCTTGAATTCGAGCACATGCTGGTCCGTTCCGGGATCAAGCTGTTCAAGTATTATTTGGATATCACCCGCAATGAACAGAAAAGCAGACTGGAAGACCGGCGTCAGGATCCTCTCAAGCAATGGAAAATCAGCCCGATTGACGCCAAGGCCGTCAATAACTGGAAAAACTATAGTCATGCGCGCAACAACATGTTCGCCCGCACGCACAATCCGGTTACGCCCTGGACCATCGTGCGCGCCGATGACAAGCGCCTGGCTCGCCTCAATCTCATCAAGGACCTGCTCACCCGTCTTCATTTCGATAATAAGGACGATTCAGTATTGCTGGTGAACCCGGACATCGTTTTTCAGTATCAGGAAGCCTATGTGGAAAACGGCATGATTGCTCCGTGAGAACCGAACAACAGCACACCAGAAAGGAGGATGGACAAGTGAGGACTGTGACCATCGAAGTTGGCGGCATGCTTTCGACGCTGAGCGCGCTTGGCGTGCAGAAGCAATTGGCGCGTCTGCCCGGCGTGAAGAAGGCCGAGGTCAACTATGTCGCTGGCAGCGCAACGGTCACTTTTGATGAAACCGTCACCAACATCAAGACTATCAAGGCCAAGGTGTACGGGTGCGGCTATCACTGCGCAGGTGAATTGCTGCCAAAGCATGTTTGCGCGTCCGGTGATCCCGCGGCCGGAGCGGCGGCAATTCCAGCGCATGGACCCAACGGCCACGCAATTCATCCCGCCTCTATGGCGCACGGGACGGAAGCGATCCCCGTTAAAGGACGCGCTGCGCCAGCCGGAAAGGCGGACGCAATGGCGCATGAGATGGGCCATGGGGCGGGTATGGATATGCAGGCGATGGTGCGCGACATGCGCAATCGCTTCTGGATTGCGCTGATTTTCACCATTCCGATCTTCGTTTACTCTCCCATGGGCGGGATGTTCGCGCCCCCCGCCCCGCCTTTTGGACTGCGCCTCGATGCGTGGCTGTTCCTTCTCGCCTCGGTTGCCGTGATCTATCCGAGCTGGCCGTTTTTCACCGCCGCCTGGCGGGCGCTCCGGAACGGCGTACTCAATATGGCGGTGCTCATCGTGCTCTCGGTTGGCACGGGCTATGTGTTCAGCATCGGCGCAACCTTCTTCTTCCCCGGTGTGCAGTTCTACGAGGCTGTGGCGGTGCTGCTGGTGTTCATCCTGCTTGGGCACTGGCTGGAAATGCGCGCCCGTGCGGGGGCCTCGGAGGCGATCCGCACCTTGATGGATCTCGCCCCGCCGATGGCGATGGTGCTTCGTGACGGACGTGAGGTCGAAGTGCCTACCGCCGGGGTGCTGGCGGGCGATATCGTCGTCATCCGCCCGGGCAACAAGATCCCGGTGGATGGCGAGGTCATCGAGGGCGATTCCCAGGTCGACGAATCCATGCTCACTGGCGAGTCCATGCCGGTCAAGAAGGCGCCGGGCGATATGGTGATCGGCGCCACCATCAACAAGAGTGGCGCGTTCAAGTATCGCGCTACCAAGGTTGGCGCCGACACGGCGCTGGCGCAGATCGTCAAACTGGTGCAGGAGGCGCAAAACTCCAAGGCGCCGGCGCAGCTACTGGCCGATAAAGCGTCACAATGGCTGGTGCTGATTGCGCTCGTCATCGGGATCGCAACGTTCGCCGTGTGGTTCTGGTGGATCGGGGAGTCATTGCTCTTTGCGCTAACCCTTACCATCACTGTCTTTGTCATTGCGTGTCCCGACGCACTCGGTCTCGCTACGCCAATGGCGGTGATGGTGGGCACAGGCCTCGGCGCCATGAACGGGATTCTGTTCAAGAACGCTTCGGCACTGGAGGATGCGACCAAACTGGATGTGATCGTGTTCGACAAGACCGGTACGCTCACACTTGGTCAGCCAGAGGTGGTCGAAGTCGTGGCCGCGCCCAAATTGAGCGAGGACGCGGTGCTGGCGCTGGCTGCGGCGGTCGAGCAGGGTTCGGACCATCCCCTGGCCCAGGCGATTCTGCGGCGATCCAAGGGGCTGGTGGTCGAACAAACAACCGGGTTTGAAGTGCTCGAAGGCAAGGGCGCCATGGCCGGCGTCGGCGGGAGCACTATCTTTCTCGGGAACCGCC
>CAMTVX010000105.1:0-27930 GCA_947085295.1 uncultured Alphaproteobacteria bacterium
CTGGCCGGTGTGCCAGCGCCAGCATAAACCTTTAGAACCCCGTCTGCATCCCACAGGAACAAGGTGCCGGTATCCGAATTCAACACCGCCTCCAGAATTTCCTGTCGCGCGGCTAATTGTGCTGCATGACACACCTGCGCGCGCCAATGCGCGGTGGCGGTCCGGCCCTGACGCCAGGCATACATACCCGCCCCGCCAACAAGTGCAGCGATGGTCAATAGCAATAGCGGGATATATTCTTGCAATGGCCCCATGATGCAGCCAGCCTTGCCCGGCAATGGTTAACAGAGTGTTAACATACCGCCGGGCATGCGCTTAATAGCGGTATTGATCTGCCTTGAACGGTCCATTTGGGTTTAACCCAAGATAGCTGGCCTGTTTTTCGGACAGCGTAGTCAGTTGCACCCCCAGCTTGCCCAGATGCAGCCGCGCCACTTTTTCGTCCAGATGCTTGGGCAGTACATAGACGCGCTTTTCGTAACGCGCACCGTTACGCCACAGCTCAAGCTGCGCCAGCACCTGATTGGTGAACGAGGCGCTCATCACAAAGCTGGGATGGCCGGTGGCGCAGCCCAGATTAACCAGACGTCCTTCTGCCAGCAGGATCATCCGCTTGCCATCCGGGAACAGCACCTCATCGACCTGTGGTTTGACGTTTTCCCATTTGAAATTGCGTAAGCTCGCCACCTGAATTTCAGAATCGAAATGGCCGATATTGCACACAATCGCACGGTCTTTCATCAACCGCATATGTTCCAGCGTGATCACATCCACATTGCCGGTGGCCGTCACAAAAATATCGCCCAGGGGCGCGGCCTGTTCCATGGTGACGACCTGATAGCCTTCCATCGCCGCCTGTAACGCGCAGATCGGATCAATTTCAGTGACCATCACGCGCGCGCCCTGCGAACGCAACGACGCCGCCGAGCCTTTGCCCACATCGCCAAAGCCGCACACGACAGTCACTTTTCCCGCCATCATCACATCGGTGGCGCGCTTGATCCCGTCCACCAGACTTTCACGGCAGCCATACAGATTATCGAATTTCGATTTGGTCACCGAATCATTGACATTGATCGCCGGGATTTTCAGCGTTCCGGCCTTGGCCATGTCATAAAGCCGCATAACGCCCGTGGTGGTTTCCTCCGACACGCCTTTTACATCGTTCAGCAGATCGGGATATTTATCGTGCATCAACTTGGTCAGATCACCGCCATCGTCCAGCAGCATATTTGGCTTCCAGCCGCCGGGCCCGGTAATGGTCTGCTCCAGACACCATTCATATTCTTCTTCGGTCTCGCCCTTCCAGGCAAACACCGGAATGCCCACCGCCGCAATCGCCGCCGCCGCCTGATCCTGGGTCGAGAAAATATTGCATGATGACCAGCGAATGGTGGCGCCCAGATCAATCAGGGTTTCGATCAACACTGCGGTCTGGATGGTCATATGCAGGCTGCCAATAATATGCGCGCCCGCCAATGGCTTTTGCCCATGAAATTCCTGGCGCAGCGCCATCAGCCCCGGCATTTCGGTTTCGGCAATGGTGATTTCCTTGCGCCCCCAGGCGGCCAGTGACATATCGGCGACTTTGTAATCCTGTGCTGCGGCCATCTGGCGGCTCCTGCGTTTGATATGAAAATGGGGTTAGCGTTGCTTAGCGCAAAGCTGTTAACGCGGCCTTATAGCAAGCCCTAAAGGCCATCGCAAGCCATACATAAAGAAATCTTTATATTGTTATGAAAGGGGCCAGATGGCCAAATTTAACAGTCTTCGCCGAATCCCCCACTTACTAACGCTTGCAGGGCATCGAGAACCGCCACTGCATCCGGGCCTTCGGCGGACACTTCAATTTCGCTGTCCTTGGCGGCCCCTAGCATCAGCAGGCCCATGATGGATGCGCCACTAACTTCCTGTCCTTCGCGACGGACTTTCACTTCGGCATCGAATTCCGCCACGCATTTAACAAATTTGGCAGAGCTGCGGGCATGCAGCCCGCGCCGGTTGCAGATGATGAAAATACGGGCCGGGGGCGCGTTACTCAACTGTCCTCGCCGCTTAATACTTTGGAGGCGATGGAAATATATTTGCGTCCGGCGTCGCGCGCCTGTGTGACCGCCTGATCCAGCGGGCAATTTCTTCGCACCGAGGCCAGCTTGATCAGCATCGGCAAATTCACCCCGGCCAGCACCTCGACATTTGGCTGTTTGAGTATCGAAATCGCCAGATTGGAGGGTGTGCCGCCGAACATGTCAGTCAGCAGAATGACGCCCTGACCCGTGTCCACCACACCAACGGCCGCCACAATATCCGCGCGGCGAAGTTCCATATCATCATCGGGGGCGATGCAGACAGCGCGGGTTTGTTGCTGTGGGCCTACTACATGCTCCAAGGCCGCGAGAAATTCCTCGGCCAGACGACCATGCGTTACAATCACCAAACCAATCATTGTGTGCTTACCATTTACCCATCAACTTTATGATCAACCTTATGACGTGAACCCGGCGGACAGTATGTCGGGCGCACCTGCACTGTCAATTGTCCGCATCTGCCCCGATATCGCGATGGCGCACTTCTGCGTCATGTCCGGATATCCGTAAATATTCGCCCAATCGTTCCGCAAAAAACACCGACCGGTGGCGCCCGCCAGTACAGCCTATCGCAATGGTCAGATAGCTTTTGCCTTCGCGCGTGTACCCCTCCATCAGACCATGCACCAGCCTTCCAAAGGATTCCAGCGTGGGGGCAAACTGCGCGTCACCGCTGATAAAGGTCCCGACATCCGGGTTCTGCCCGCTATAAGGGCGCAAGGCCGCCACATAATGCGGGTTTTTCAGAAACCGCACATCCAGAACCAGATCCGCTTCGCGCGGGATGCCGCGCCGGTAAGAAAATGAAACAACCGAAATCGACAGGCCAGACGCCGTCAGCGCGTAATACCCATTTATCAGCGCGCGCAGATCATGGGTACTGAGCGCGGTGGTGTCGATGACGTGTTCAGCCTGATCGCGCAGGCTGATCATCGCCGCGCGTTCCGCCGTAACCGCATCGCGCAAGCGCTGCCCCGATGGCCCCATCGGATGACGCCGCCGGGTTTCCGTAAAGCGGCGAAACAGCAGTTCATCATCACAATCCAGAAATAGTAACTCGACCGCCATATCGCCCCGCGCGCGCAACCAGGATAAAAACTCGGCCAGACGTTCGGGTGAAAATTCCCGTGTACGACTGTCCACGCCGATCGCTAGTCCCTGTGGCCCGCCCGCAGGCGGGCGTTGCGCGCTGGCCCAGTCGCCCGCCAGTTGCCAGGCCATGCTGAGCGGCAGATTATCGACCGCATCATAGCCCAGATCTTCCAGCGCCTTCATGGCGGAACTTTTTCCCGCACCGGAAAGCCCGCTGACGATCAATAAACGATCCTGACGGCTGGGTGGGTTCATTGCACCTTACCCTGAAAGGCATATTCCGCACGCAACGCCTGGCGCAGCTTGGCGGGTGCGCTTGCCGCAAATGGCGCAAGCGCGATACGTGGCAGACGAACGCCAAGGATTTCCTCAAAGGCCGGTTCGGGCATGCGTGGAATGCAGCCAGCATCCACCAGATCCACCAGAAGAACCAGCTTCACGCGCGGCGCATGGGGCATCTCTACAATGCCAATACCCCGCACTTCCAGTTTGCCGGCAATAGACGCCGGGACGCTGGCATAGACTGCGTCCCGTTGCGCCGCCACATCCACCCGGTCATCCGCCACCAGAATTACATTCGTATACTGATCAATCATCCGCAATGCCAGATCCGACTTGCCGCTGCCCGACGGGCCACGCAGTAGGATACCATATCCGTCCATCGCTATGCAGGTGGCGTGCAGGTTCATGGGCCGATAATAATGTGGCTTACCGTGTTGCGCCATCACAAACAGATTGTATATTTTATAATAATTATGTACACTTTTTATGGAAAACATGGAATATTATCATGCAAAATATGACTCTGGAACAATTACGCGCCACGTATGACGCGGGCGGGGTGTTGGACGTTACGCTCAAAGCGCAAGGTGGGGGATTTTTTGTTGAGATTTCCACACGCAACAAAAGCGGCATCCTGCTGGCAAAGGCGCGCAGTACCGAGCCGCGCCGGTTCGGAAATCCGGTTTCCGCGCTGATGCTGTTACGTAATATTGGAATTGTTGAAGGCGCGTTTGACGCCAGCCAATGGAATCCTGGCGTGAAGGATGTTCCCCAAAATAAAAAAGGCCGCGGCGAAGCCATGCGCGAGGCGCACAAAGCCGCCGCCTACACCAGGTGGCTTGCAACTGAAATTCAGGCCTCTATTGATGATCCATTGCCGGATATTCCCCATGATGCAGTGATGGATGAAATGATCGCCACTATTGCCGCGATCAAGGCCTCACCTAAAAAGCTCCCTGCCGGCACAAAACGCCGCGCCTAACCCAAGTGCCAGACCAGCAAGCTTACCGCATCGGATGGCGACCGCGGGCGCGTCAGGATTTGCGCGGCATTATTCAGTTTATTGCGAAAGACAATAGGGCGCGCTCAAAAGCTTTCGGCAAGTTGTTGCAAGTCAAAGTCGCCCGGCTTGCGCTGTTCCCCAACCTCGGCAGGCCGGGGCGCATTGAAAACACGCGCGAGCTTATCGTGCACCCAAACTATATCGTGTTCTACAGGGTGCTTGAAGACGCACGCGTGGTTCAGATTCTGCGCGTCAAACACGCAGCTCGGCAATGGCCCTGATCTGGGGATCCCCTCTCACGCCGCCTTGCTCGGCAACCGCACGATGGCGCTGCCGGGGACCGAAACTCCGTCGCGGTTATTTTCAATCCAGACGTCGCAGTCCACCAGATGTTCGCCGCCCTCTATGCGTTTGCCGGTTACTTTTCCGGTCACTTTGATGGTATCGCCCAGCGCATTGAAACGCCGCATCTGATGCTTCAGCTTTTTCAGCCAGCCGGTGTCGCCTATAAAATCCGTCAGCGATCGCGACAGCAGCGCCTCGATAAAGCCGGTATTGACATAGGCGTCCGGCGCACCCTGCCGACGCGCAAACGCGGTGTCGTGATGCATCAGATTATAATCCTGCGATCCCGATACCTGATCAACGATCAGCGTGCTGGTGATTTGCATGCTGTAACTGGGCAGCGCGTCACCCTCTTTCACATCTTCCCAATATACGGTGCGGGTCATTTCTGGGTTACTCCTGCGGCTTTTTGTTCTTCTGCGGTGCGGAAATTCATCAAGGTATTGCGGATCACACAGACCACCTCATCCTTTTGATTGGTGATGATGTCTTCATTGACGATCCACAGGGATTCCGGATCAAGCCGGGTGGATTTTATAAAAATATCGGCCGTGCGGGTGGCGGTGGACAGGTGATCGCCGACATAGACCGGCAGGAAAAAATCCAGTTCGCGGCCCATATTGGTAAACTGGCTGCCGATCATCGGCATGCCCAGCGAAAAGGGCGAATCCGTATCCTTCTTGTCGCCCGGTTTCGGTTTGCCCAGCTTTGGTCCCTGCGGTCCAAGGCGTTCCACCATCGAAAAAATCCACAGCGCCGTTGGCGGGCAGGGCGTGCGGCCTGCATATCCCGGTTCGATATAAAGTGGATTTTCATTACCGACCATCAGGCAATGGCGGCGAATGGGTTCGTGCTCGACCGGATATTTGGCGCGCCGTTTGGACGAAGTGCGCCCAATCCAGTCGCGCCGCACGGCTTCGATATCATACATGGCAACTCTCCCTGTCGTTCCTGTTGGCGCAGCTTAGCCTGAGATAAACGCGGGCGCTACTGGGCAAACGCCTTCTCACCCGCGCCTGGAGGGACGATTTGCCTTTTTAAGTTTCTTTCGAAATTCTTCATAATCAATAGGAATCTGCTTCAGCCTTCCGGTTTCGTTAACATTCCATTCCGGTTGCCAGCAATCACCAGGTTTTCCATTGGCAATGGTACGCTCTATACGTTGCCACCATGCCAGTATGTGTGATGCTTGCAAATGGATTGGGGCATTTGCCCATTTCGAAGGTAAATGAACAATGATTAAACCTGCCTCGCGAATAGCCATCACTTGATGCGGTCGTTTTAAGAAATCTGTATCGGCCGACAAGATGGCGATACCTCCTTCTTTCCCAAACTTTGAAACCCAATGGGTGTCCGATGTCCCTCGGTCCCCGCTAGTGTATATACTGGTTAGTTCGAAGCCTGAAGAAAGGGCGATTTTACATATCGCATCTACGATTTCCGGAGAAACATGCTCATCGGCCCGTATTTTCACCCATTCAGCCTGGTTTCAAATTCTACGGCTTCACGAACTTCGTCGTCGGATATTTTATACCAGGATGCAACGCGCGGGGTGTCGCCGCTTTCCGCCCTCCATAATCGGTAAAGTGCCGAAGTCGGAACGCGGCGCTTCGATATTACAGGATGGCCATATGCATATCGCCGGTCAACGAACACATTCGGACATTCACCTTCCGGATGCCAGACATCAGCCAAGTGCGACTTGGGATCAAATGTAACGCCTTTTGCGAGAACGCCCTCAATGACTTCGTACATTTCGTATTGATTGCCCAGTATATCCCTTGTCTTTTTGTCACCACACTCTTCAACAGTATGCGAAAAAATCCGCTTCCTGTCTGTCATGAACTTCATTTGAGATAGCGCAAAAGGATGCTGTTGGTTAAATTCGCGTCTTGCCACGTCAGCAACTTTTCTAAGGGTTTGCAGAGAAACACCCTGTTTCCGGAAATGATCAATGAAGCGAACCTCCATCAAATCCCAAAAACTCAACTCATGTATATTGTTAATTGGTTCGTAATCACGTTGAATAATCGGATTGCTGGAATCATTCTCCTTTCCCCTAAGCCATCCATGAATGCGTTGGCGTTGCTCAATGCCAAGCAAACGGGCAGCTTCGCTGACCGTGTAAAAGCCCTGGAGAAGAGGATCGTGTGTCAACACTGCGGCGCGCATAAGTAGTTCCTCTGGATCGTGTATTTAGTGATAACACCATCGGGATTCCCTGTCATCTTGTATAAGTGAGGCCCTGTATTCAGGCGCTAGCCAACCCCCAAATTCTGGGGCAGAATACCCTCCAACAATAAAAATGAGGAGAAAGCGCCAATGTCCGGTTGCCTGCACGGCGTACGCATCATCGATATGACAGCCAATGTATCGGGTCCTTTCGGGACCGCCATGCTGGGCGATATGGGGGCCGATGTGATCAAGGTTGAGCCCCCTGGTCTGGGCGATCTTTCGCGCTATTTTGGCCCGATACGCGGCGGCATGGCGGCGGGCTTTGCGGTGATCAACCGCAACAAGCGCGCCATCGCCATTGACCTGCACGCGGCGGACGGCAGGGACATGCTGCTGAAGCTGGTGCAAAGCGCCGATGTGGTGCTGCAAAATTTCCGCCCCGGCGTGGTGGACCGGCTCGGCGTTGGTTATGACGGCTGCAAGGCGGTCAGGCCCGATATCATTTATGTGTCGATCAGCGGCTATGGCGACAGCGGGCCACGCGCGCACGATCCGGTTTATGACCCGGTGATCCAGGCCGCCAGCGGCTATATGATGGTGCAGTCCGATCCGGGCAGCGGCACGCCCGCGCCGGTGCGCAACATCGTGTGCGATAAAATTGCTTCCATGAGCGTGGTGCAGGCGGTGATGGGGGCGCTGTTCGCGCGCGAGCGCGGCGCGGGCGGCCAGCATGTGAAAGTCGCCATGCTTGATACCAGTCTGGCGTTCCTGTGGCCCGACGCCATGTCCAACCTCACTTATATTGGCGATATGCCGCCGATGGCCGAGATCGGCGATCTGTATAATCTGCCGCGCAGCAAGGATGGCTATGTCATCGGCTTCGCCATTACCGATGCGCAATATCAGGGCCTGTGCCGCGCGCTGAACCGGCCAGACCTGGCGGTGGATCCGCGCTTTGTATCCATCGCGAACCGGGTTCAAAATTTGCCGGAACTAAGCGCGATCATTACCGGTGAGATCGCCAAATTCACCTCCGCCGAGATTGTCGAGAACTTTTCGCGTGAGCAGGTGCCCGGCTCCAAAATAAACACCCGCGCCGATCTGCTGAGCGATAGCCAGATCGCGCATAATGAACTGATCGTTGAGGCCCAGCATCCCGACGCCGGGCGCATGCGCTATATAAGACCGCCCATCATTTTTGAAGGCACCCCCAGCAGCATCCGCTTTCACGCGCCGCAACTGGGCGGCAATACGGATGAACTGCTGGCGGAAATCGGCATCAGCGGGGACGAGATCGCCAAGCTGCGCGAGAAGGGGGCGGTTGCGTAGCCTGCCTATGCGTACGCTCAGCGGAAGGGATTAACGATGCGCAGATCATCAGGAAAATAATTAATCAATATCTATCAGATAGAGGTTTCCAGTGATTACAGCAGAAACGCTGCGCAAATTTGCGCCCAGGATCAAGGACCCGGAACTTCATGCCAGGGCATTGGAGGATGCGCGAAAAACCAGCTCTGTGAACACGCCGCGCCGGCTTTGCCACTTCATGGGACAAATCTATGTTGAAACGGGCGGATTTATGCGCATGGAAGAAAATTTGAATTACAAAAACCCGGAACGCCTTGATGGGATTTTCTCGGCGGTCAAGGGCATTGACGACGCCCGCGCCCTGATTAAGGCTGGACCAGAAGCCATTGCCAACCGCGTCTATGCCAAGCGTCTCGGCAATGGCGACGAGGCCAGCGGCGATGGATGGCGTTATCGCGGCTCCGGCTATAAGCAGCTAACAGGCCGCGCCAACTATCGCGATATTGGCGCTGTGATTAATCAGAAGATAGAAGAAAATCCTGAGCTGGCGCGCGAACCAAATAGCGCGGCACGCATTGCGTTTACATTCTGGGATGTACGCGGATGCTCTCCACTGGCGGATAAAGGCGATGTCGATGGTGTGACCGGCAAGGTCAATGGCCCTGCAAAACTGGGTCTGGCGGAACGCCGCGCTGCGACGCTTCGGGCGATGGGCATCTGGAAGTCTTAAAATTTGCAGGTGTCGGCTTGCGTTATCGACAAAATGGCGCCTCCCCTAGCCAACCCCGGAAATCTGGGTCAAGATAACCCCTAACCATAAAAATGAGGAGGGAACGCCAATGACCGGAGCCTTGCACGGGGTACGTATTCTCGATCTGAGCACCAATGTTTCAGGGCCGTTCGCCACGGGTATTCTGGGCGATATGGGGGCCGATGTAATCAAGCTGGAAGAACCCGGCGATGGCGATATCGGGCGGCGTTTTGGCCCGATGCGCGAAGGCATGGCGGCCAGCTTTACGGTGATGAACCGCAACAAGCGCGGTGTTACCCTTGATATGCATGCCGAGGGTGGCAGGGAACTGTTTCTGCGCCTGGTGAAAACCGCCGATGTGATTATTCAGAATATGCGCCCCGGCGTGGTGGACCGGATCGGCATCGGCTATGACGCCTGCCGCGCGGTGAAAGACGATATCATTTATGTGTCGATCAGCGGCTATGGCGAAACCGGGCCGCTGAGCAAGGATCGGGTCTATGATCCGGTCATTCAGGCGGTTAGCGGTTTTATGGGTGTACAGGCCGACCCGGTCACAGGCATGCCCATACCGGTGCGTCATATTGTGTGTGACAAGGCCGCCGCCATGACCGTGGCGCAAGGCGTGCTGGCGGCATTGTTTGCGCGCGAACGCGGCAATGGCGGGCAGCATGTCAAGGTTGCCATGCTGGATGCGGGGCTGGCCTATTTATGGTCCGACGCCATGTCGAATTACACCTATATCGGCACGCCGCATTTGCCGGAAATCAGCGCGCTGCTGAATGTCGCCAAAACCCTGGATGGCTATATCACGTTCATTTTTGTCAGTGACAATGAATTTCAGGGCCTGTGCCGCGCATTATCGCTGCCGGAACTGGCGGCAAACCCTGAATATGCCGAACCGGTGGGCCGCATGCCGAACATGCCGGAAATCAGCCGGATCGCCAGCGTCGAAATCGCCAAACTGACCACCGCAGACACTGTGGCGCGCTTCGCGAAGGAACAGGTACCCTGCGCCAGAATAAATCTGCGCGCGGATTTGCTGAACGATCCGCAGATTGTGCATAATAGATTGCTGATCGAAACGGATGACCCGGTGATGGGCAAGGTGCGCTTTCCACGGCCCGCCATCCAGTTTTCCAAAACCCCATCCAGCGTGCGCAGCATGGCCCCAAAGGTGGGCGCACATAATGACGAAGTGTTTTCCGAAATCGGCGTCAGCGCCGATGAGCTGGCCACGCTGAAAGCCCAGGGCGTATTTGGATAACCGCATGAGCGCAGAATTATTCAGTACACAGAATATGCTGGCGCGGCTGGTGGCGTTTGACACTACCAGCAGGGAATCCAATCTGGCGCTGATCGGCTTTGTGCGCACCTATCTGGACGGACATGGGGTTGCATCCACACTCATACACAATGATGCGGGCACCAAGGCCAATCTGTACGCCACCATTGGACCGCTAAATGCGCCGGGCGGAATTGTGCTTTCGGGGCATACCGATGTGGTGCCGGTGGATGGCCAGGCATGGTCCAGCGATCCGTTTCAATTGCGTGAACAGGGTGGGCGCCTGTATGGGCGCGGCACCGCCGACATGAAAGGCTTTATCGCCAGCGCGCTGGCGCTGGTGCCGGAATTTGTGGCCGGCATCGGGCGCACGCCGCTGCATCTGGCACTATCCTATGACGAGGAGATCGGCTGTCTGGGCATTCATTCCCTGGTGCGCCATATCGGCGCGCATTTGGCCCGCCCCAAAGCCGTAATCGTAGGTGAGCCGACAATGATGCAGGTGGTGAACAGCCACAAGGGCATTCGCACCTTCACCACCGAGGTCACCGGGCTGGAGGCGCATTCGTCCACACCGCATCTGGGCGTCAATGCCATTGACGTGGCGGTGCAACTGATAAATTTTCTGCACGGGCTGCGTGGCGAAATGCAGACACGCGGCGATGCATCGGGGCGATTTGACCCGCCCTATACCAGTATTCATGTCGGCGTGATTGAAGGCGGCACGGCGCTGAATATTTTGCCGCGCCGCTGCCGCTTTCAATGGGAAATCCGCCCGCTTCCGGGGCAGGACCCGGATGAGATTGCGGCGCGCTTTCATGCCTATGCCCTGAACGAAGTGCTGCCGCCTTTGCGCGCCATTTCACAGCAGGCGGATATCGTCACCAAACAGCGCGCCGATGTGCCGCCGCTGGCGCCGCAAAACGCATCCCCCGCCGAAGCGCTGGTCACCGCATTGCGCGGCGCCAATGCGACGCATGCGGTTTCCTATACCACCGAAGCCGGTATTTTTCAGGAGGCCGGAATTCCCGCAGTGCTGTGCGGCCCTGGCAGCATCGATCAGGCGCACAAGCCGGACGAATTTATCGCCCTGTCCGAGCTTGCCGCATGCGATGCGTTTTTACGCCAATTACTAATGGCGATTGCGTAGCAGGCTGTGATGGCGTTAGATAGGCTAACACCATTTTGGCAAGAGCATCCCCGAAATCATCCGATTGCAGCATGGAAGGGCGGTGCAGAACTGTCGCATGAATGGTTTCATGAACCATGGTTGAGACGAGAAACGCCGCTTCTTCCATATCCATCACCGTCACTTCACCGTGCCGTTGTTGTAATAGTCCCAGAACAAGTTGCTGGCCATCAATCTCTCCCGCTGTTGGCCCGTCCTGGATATTGCGATGCGCATGACGAAGCAGCGCCATGTGCAGCTCCGGCTCCACCGCATGGGCCGCACACATTATATCGATCAGCTTACGGATCAATATGGGCAATGGCGCCCCGGAAAAATCTCCGGTTATTCCCCGCAAGGCATGGTTCATGGCATCTGCATGGCGAAGGGATAGTTCTGAAATCAGCGCCTCCTTTGATGGAAAATATTGATAGAGCGATCCCACGCTAACCCCGGCCCGCGCCGCCACTGCATTGGTGTTAAACAAGCTGTCCCCGGCTTCAACCAGAATGCGAGCTGCCGCTTCCAGAATAACCTCGACCATCGCGCGCGAGCGTTGCTGCTTTGGCTGTTTGCGGGGCGTTCGTTTTGCTTCTGCCACGGCTTCATCCTGATTTTGAATGCGAGTATTAAATGCGAATATTAACTCGTATTATAACCCCTGGCTTATAACCTGCAAGGCATAACGAATGGATCAAAAAATCGAAGAGGTGCTGAACGGCCTGCACCAGGCGGCCAGGTCAGACAAATGGAAGATTGCGCGTGGCATTCCTGCGGTGCTCTTTGGCCTGCTTCGCGGCATTGATGTGAATACGTCCATCGCGCCCTATTTGGATCACGCCTATATTCCGGTTTCGCCTGAGAGCGGGCGCTTTCTGTTTCAGACGGCGCTGGCCGCGGGCGCACGCAATATCGTGGAGTTCGGCACGTCCTATGGCATTTCAACATTGTACCTGGCGGCCGCGGCACGCAAATCGGGCGGCCAAGTGATCGGCACAGAGATGCTGGCTGCCAAGCATTCAGCAGCCTGCGCCCATATGGCCAAAGCAGGCGTCGGTGATATTGTGGACATCCGGCTTGGCGATGCGCTGCAAACGCTGCTGGATGTGCCGGATAATGTTGATTTTGTCCTGCTGGACGGCTGGAAACAGCTTTATATGCCCGTTTTTGACATGCTACTGCCGAAGCTGGCGCCCGGCGCGATCATTATCGCCGATAATATCTTCACATTCCGCAGGGCGCTCGCGCCCTATGTTGCGCGAATGCAGGCAAGAGGGTCCGGGTTTCACTCCGTCACATTGCCGATTGGCGCTGGCATGGAGTTTTCGGTGAGAGCCGCCTGCTAACGCGTTTCATTGTTTAACCGAAACACATAAACCCTCCGTTGTCATTGCGAGCGAAGCGTGGCAATCCAGAGTCACACGGCATGGCCATCGTTTGTGGCTCTGGATCGCCACGCTTCGCTCGCGATGACAAGGAGGATGTTGCGATTATGTAAGAACAGAAAACGATCTAGCGCAGTCCATATCGGCGGTGAAGATATGGATTTTTGCGCCAATTACTAATGGCGATTGCGTAGCGCATCCGTACCCAGGTCAATAATTTTTTAAGCGTTCTTCCAGTTCTTCAATCACCTTGATCGGCACATTCTCGACGGAGTTCGCGTGATAATATCCAAACGGATTGTCGAGATCCTTGATCAGAAACATCATATAGAGGAATAGCAGCGAAACCGCGCCGGTCAGGAACAACGCATGCAGAAAGGGCTCAAGCTGTATCACGATAAGGCCCAGAATAAGCAGGATCGAATTGATCTCCGCAATGCGATAACCGGACGAAACGAAAGACGTGTCGCGTATCGTGTCAATCCGGGTCACGATCCGCCGGATATTCGTCTGTTCCTGTTTCAGGCGCACGATGAAATTCGCCTGGGTGTGCGGCTCTAAAGCGGCGATCAACATGTTCAGCGTTGAAAGATGCTCGAATACCGTGCGTGTGCGTTCCTTTTTGAGGAACCATTCCCTGAGACACCCGATGAGCATACGCACATGTTCCAGACACTGCGCCGCCTCTTTGACATTTTTTGCCTGATATAGAATATGCGCCTCGTCGGCAATCGACTCCAGGCTTACCGATAATTCCCCGGGCAGTTTTTCGCTTTCCTTGAAATCAGCCAGAACGCCTGCCAGAAGAAAACCAAGCAGAAACACATTTGCCGCAACGAACGAGGTGAAAAGCGCGTTCAGTTCAATAATCTCATAGCCAAAAAAATGAACCGCATATTTAACGCCCATGATCACGGCCACAAAGGGCAGCGTTATTAACAGCAGACGGTGATTTTTGAAATATGTGTGCATGCCACTTTTATCGTTAGCCAACAGGACTTTGATTCACAGGAAAGACGGAAAATAGGGGATTTCAGCGCCGCCTGAAAATTGCATCGAACGGCACGATATAGGTCAGCGCGGCGCTTTCCACGCCGGGATTGTCGTCGCCCAGATTGGCGTTGGAAATATGGTTGAAGCTGGCGCCCAGACGATGGCCGTTATTGAAGCGGTAGCTGACTTCGATCTGGCTGCGAAATTCCAGCGTGTAAAACAGATCCTTGCCATTGCCGTCGTGATAGAGACCGGGCGCGAAACTGGGCGTGATGTAAATCCGGTCCCATAGCGGGATATCAATCAGCACACCTGCAAAACCATGCAGCGCGCCGTCGGTGGTGGCCATGGCGCCGCCAAACGGTTTGAAAATCCACATGCGTTCATCGGCGCGATATTCGATGCGAATCTCGCCCGCCTCTTCATCGCGCTGATTGACATCAAAATAGGCAGCGGAAAAGGCCAGCAGATCGCCGTCTTGCGAAGCGTCCTGGGCCGCCTGACTGCTGCCCGCCCAAAGCAGAGCCGCAAAAAATGGCGCAGCGCCAATAAATTTGAATATGCGCACGGGTGATCCCTCTGGTTTAACTCAATAGCAATACGCTTAACACAAACCAGTGACGCGGGGAAGCATTGGCAGGATACGGCTGAACACCGCGACACCGCCGGTATCGCGGCAGCATTGGCCCCGCAGACGTGCAGTGCCGCCAAAGACGTTCTGCATGAGGAAAAGCATAGCCGTTCTTGAAATATATTCCGAATTATGGAAGTCTGTTAATCAGTCACTTTTGCAAGACCAAAATAAAATAATTTCTGGTGACGCGAATGACCTGCGCAAGCGCCATCACTTAGTAGGATTCAGATGCGATGAAGCTAATTGGCCTTTCTGGAAGCCTGCGCAAAGGGTCATTCAATACCGCCTTATTGCGCGGTGCGGTTGGCCTCGCGCCCGATGGGGTTGAACTGACCGTCGCCACACTGCATGGCATCCCGCTTTATAATGGCGACATTGAGACCAATGAAGGGATTCCTGAATCTGTGGAAACCCTCAAGACGCTTATTATCGACGCCGATGGTCTGATTTTATCCACTCCGGAATATAACAATTCCATGCCAGGTGTGTTCAAGAACGCGATTGACTGGCTTTCCAGACCACCCGCCGCCGTTTCGCCGGTTTTTTATGGCAAGCCTGTGGCGATAATAGGCGCGTCCCCCGGGGGTTTTGGCACAGTGCTTGGCCAAAACGCCTGGCTTCCGGTGTTACGGACACTGGGCGCGAAGCCGTGGTTTGGCGGCCGCCTGATGGTGGCGAAGGCGGAGGGAATTTTTGATGTTTCCGGCGCAATTACCGATCCAGTGACAAAACAACAGCTGCAAAAGTTTGTGCAGGGGTTTGCGGAATTTGTCCGCGCGCCGGTAAGCCAATAGATATATTACCCCTTGCATCATTAAGCCTTATGCTAGGGCATGCGACTTGCGTTCCTCTTATGTCTACTTTTCATTACGCTGCCAGCCCGCGCCGGGCTTGTGCGCGAAGGTGAGGCGATGGTGCGCGCGGTGACAGATGGCGACACCCTGACGCTGGACACCGGCGGGGTGGTGCGGCTGGTGGGCATTCAGGCCCCAAAGTTGGCGCTGGGACGGCCCAATTTCAAACCGTGGCCATTGGCCGATGAATCCCGCGCCGCTTTACAGAAGCTGACGCAAAGCCGCACCCTGCAAATGGGTTTTGGCGGCGCGCGGACCGACCGCCATCGCCGGACATTGGCGCATCTGTACCGGCAACCCGATGGGGTTTGGATACAGGGCGAAATGCTGCGCCAGGGCATGGCGCGGGTCTATACGTTCAGCGATAATCGTGCACTGGCATCAGAAATGCTGGCGCTGGAACGCGAAGCGCGCGACGCCCGGCGTGGCATCTGGGCGCATGATTTTTATGCGGTCAGGCATGCTGAAAATCTGGCCGAAAACCTGAATGGACTGGAAGATAGTTTTCAACTGGTGCAGGGCGCGGTTCTTAAATTCGTCAAAATTAGTGATTACATGTTTTTGAATTTCGGCGCAGATTATAAGATGGATTTTACTGTGGTGATTGATCGCAAGGACTGGCCGCGTTTTGCGGCAACCGCGCCTGAAAGCTATGCTGGCAAAACCGTAAGAGTGCGCGGATGGATAGAGCAATGGAACGGGCCGATGCTGCGCATCAGCCATCCCGAACAGATCGAGGTTTTAGAGTGAACGCAAAACAAAGATTTTTTCGTCTGCTGCTGTGTGCGACCGTCAGTTTTTCTGCTTACGCCGGGCAACCCGCCAACGCGCAATTCATGTCTAAATCCAGCGAGCAGTCAATTGGCGCCGAAGAACATCCCAAAATCATCAAACAATATGGTGGGGTTTATGACGAACCAGCTGTAGCGGGTTATGTCGCATCAATCGGAGGGCGCATTGTCGCCAATTCGGAAATACCCGGCCAGCGCTTTCATTTCACGGTGCTGGACAGCCCCATTGTCAATGCGTTCGCACTGCCCGGCGGATATGTCTATGTCACGCGAGGCCTGATCGCGCTGGCCAACAGCGAAGCGGAACTGGCCAGCGTATTGGCGCATGAGGTTGGCCATGTCGCCGCGCGCCATTCTGCGCAACGCTATAATCGGGGCATGGGCATGGCGATTGGCGGCGCAGTGCTGGGCGCGTTGCTCGGCAACCAGGTCGTAAGCAATCTGGTGCAGCAGGGCGGGCAGTTATATCTGCTGGGCTATTCCCGCAAGCAGGAATATGAGGCCGATCAACTGGGTGTGAAATATCTGGTGCGCACGGGATATGATCCCTATGCGGAAGCGGATTTTCTGCGTTCACTGGAATCCCAGGATGCGCTTGAAGCCGTGATGAACCGTGATAAAAACCGTCGCCCCAGCGAATTTCTGACGACCCATCCGATAACCGCCAAACGCGTGGTTGAAGCGATTGACGCGGCCCGTAAATCCGGTGTCCCGGTAGAAAGCCGTCCACGACTGCGCGATGAATTTCTGAGAAATATTGAGGGCATGGTCTATGGCGGCAGCCCCGAACATGGCTATGTGCGCGACCGTAATTTTGTGCACCCGAAGCTGGGTTTTACCTTTACCGTACCGCCGGGTTTCAAAATAACCGATACGCCTGACGCCATCATCGCCACAGGCCCGGACGAAATGAAAATCAAATTTGATATCGCGCCGCTGAAACAGCAAATGTCCATGCCTGCATATCTCACATCCATCTGGGCGAATGACGTCAGTCTGCGCAATCCCGAAGCCATGACCATCAACGGCATGCAGGCGGCAACCGCAGAAACCGTGTTGAACACCAATGCGGGCCGCGCCGTTGTACGCCTGGTGGCGATCGGTTTTTCGCCGAACCGGGTGGCGCGGATAATGATTGTCACGCCCGGTCAGCCTGGTGCCGAAATGCGCGCAGAGATGCAACGCTTCACCTACAGCTTTCGCAGTTTAAGTCCGCAGGAAGTGGCCGCCGCGCGCCCGCAACGCATCATGTCCATTCCAGTCAAACCCGGCGACACAATTACTGGCATGGCGGCACGCATGCCATTTGCAGATTACCGTGAGCCGCGCTTTCGCGCCCTGAACGGATTTGACCAGAACCATGTTCTGGTCCCCGGCACACGCGTAAAACTGGTGGCGGAGTAAAATTAATTACGCCGCTTTTTTCAGCGCCACGCCAACGCGTTCCAGCGCGGCGGTGGCGTCCAGCTCTTCTACCGCACCTACTTCGCGCGCCATGCGATCGAGCGCGGATTCGTAGATCTGCCGCTCGCTATAGGATTGTTCCGGCTGGCCTTCGGCGCGGTGCAGATCGCGCACCACTTCGGCGATCAGCAGAAGATCGCCGGAATTGATTTTGGCTTCATATTCCTGCGCGCGGCGGCTCCACATGGTGCGCTTGATGCGGGCGCGTCCACGCAGGGTCTTGAGCGCATTGCGCACCGTGTCGCGGCTCGACAGAATTCGCATGCCAACCGCCTTGGCCTTGCCCAATGGCACGCGCAGAGTCATTTTTTCCTGCTCGAACGCGATCACAAACAGTTCCAGCCTGGTGCCGACAATTTCCTGCGCCTCGACGGCGACAATCTTGCCAACCCCGTGCGTGGGATAAACAACATGGTCATTCACCCTGAAGCCGTCAAATTCCGTCGGAGCCTTATAGGGAACAGCGGGGGCCTGCGGAACGGGCTTTTCAACCTGTGCCGTTATTGCGGCGCCGGTTGCAACTGGCCCAGAGGATTTCTTGTCAGAAGCAGGTGCCGGTTTTTCCTTGTTGATAACCTTGGGAGAAGGTTTTAGCGGCGCGGAAGATCTGGCGATCTTTTTCTCGGCTTCCTTCTCCGTGACGGGTTTTTTGGTGACGGCAGGCGCTTTTTTGCTGTCCGCGATGGATTTGGCGCGAGAGGGTTTGGACGTTGCGGGCTTACGGCTGGCCGGTGATCTCGCAGCCCGTACAGGTGCCTTTACGCTTGCCTTTACTGCCGATTTAACCGCAGATTTGGCTTTTGCGGCGGGCGTTGCCTCTTTACGCTGCACTGTCTTCTTGACGGCAGCCGCCTTACTCTTGCCAGACGATTTCAGTTTCGCAGCGACCGCAGGCTTTCGCGCCCCTGTCTTGTTAGCGACAGCGGGCTTTTTCTGCGCCTTTTTTTGACTAACCTGCTTGCTCATGGATATTCTCTCTCTCGTATTTGCCATCAAAATCAACGGCTGAATATGGCAGGATATCGTCTCTCAAAAACTCAAACAGCATTCCCGCATAGTAACAAATTTGTATATTGCAGGATCAAAAACATGCCAACAGCCGGGTTTGCCAAGACTTGCGGATACCTGTAAGATGTACCCATCTGCGATCGCCATTGTCCTGGGTGATTTCCCTGGGTTAATCGGTCTTATGAATTGATCTGCTCCCAATCTGACCCGGATTCGCGATAATCAGCCCCCCCTGTACAATCTGATCCTGTACAACCTGATCCTGTACAACCTGATATTGTAGTCGAACCCCATCACAGCCAAAGCATCAGACAGCCAAAAAATATGAATGACGGCAAACCCGGTCCTGAAAAGGTAAAAATTCAGGTACGTGCCATTAATATCACAATTTTTGGCTTTTCGAAAGCCAATACGAAAAATTTCTTTAATTAAAATGTAATATCCATGATTTCGGTCACTTTTGATCTGGCATAAATTGATATTTTGGTTAATGGGTTTGGAATGAGCGAACTGGGTCAACTTGCTATCTATTTGCCGCGTTTTCGGGACGTCCGTATCGTCTGCGTGGGCGATGTCATGCTCGACCGGTTTATTTATGGCGAAGTAGAGCGTATCTCACCCGAAGCCCCGATCCCGGTGATCCGGGTGCTGCACGAAACCGCCATGCTGGGGGGCGCGGGCAATGTGGTGCGCAATGTTGCGGCGCTGGGCGCGCAAATCTCATTGATCGCGGTAATCGGCGATGACGAGGCCGGTCATATGGCCACCCGGCAGATTGGCGAGCTGGAGCGTGTGTATAGCGGGCTGTTGGTGGTACCGGGCCGCAGAACCACCACTAAAACCCGCTATCTTGTTGGCACACAACAACTTTTACGCGCGGATCGGGAAAACACGACGCAGTTGGACCCCAATGCCAGGGCCCAGATACTGGATATCTTTGAGGCGGAATTGAAAGACGCCGATCTGGTGATCCTTTCAGACTATGCCAAGGGGGTTCTTGACCCCGAAATGCTGCAACATCTTATTAAAACCAGCCGAAACGCCGGTAAAACAGTCATTGCCGACCCAAAAAGCCCGGATTTCAACCGTTATTCCGGGGTTCAGGTGCTGACCCCAAATAATCGGGAGCTGGCGGCGGCCACCGGGCTGGCCTGTAGTGATGATGCATCAGTAGAAATCGCCGCGCAAAACGCAGCAGCACGGATCGGCGGCGCAATTCTTGTTACCCGCGCGCAGAACGGCATGAGCCTGATCGAAACCGGCAAACCGGCCCGGCACATTGCCGCGCGCGCCCCCGAAGTATTTGATGAATCCGGCGCCGGTGATACCTGTCTGGCAACACTTGGTGTGGCGATTGCCGCAGGGGCGCCACTTGAGGACGCCGCATTGCTGGCCAACGCCAGCGCCGGGCTTGCCGTGTCCAAGGCGGGTACTGCTGTGGTGTATCTGGATGATCTGGCCGGCGTGTTGCATGCCGCAGACCTGAAAGGCGCAGAGGCAAAAATTCTAAACCTTGCCCATGCCCAGGAAATTGTCGCGAAATGGCGCGCCCGGGGAAAGAAGATCGGCTTTACCAATGGCTGTTTTGATCTGGTGCATCCGGGGCATGTATCGCTGTTGCGTCAGGCGCGCGAGGCCTGTGATCATCTGATCGTCGGGTTGAACACGGATGCATCGGTTAAGCGCCTGAAGGGCGAGGGACGCCCCATTCAAAGTGAAATGGCGCGCGCGATTGTGCTGGCATCCCTTGCCAGCGTCGATATGGTTGTGCTGTTTGATGAAGAAACCCCCATCACATTGATAGAGGCGATCCGGCCCGATGTGCTGGTAAAAGGGGCCGATTATACGGTTGAGAAAGTGGTTGGCCATGAAATCGTGCAAACCTATGGCGGGCGCATTCTGCTGGCCAGTCTGGAAGATGGATTTTCCACCACCAACACAATTGCGCGGATGTCCCGCTAAATATCTGTGTACGGAGTTAATGCATGATTGTTGTCACCGGCGGCGCGGGCTTTATCGGTTCCAATATTATTGCAGCACTTAGTAAAAGTGGGCGGCGTGAAATAGTGGTGTGCGACTGGTTTGGCGCAACTGACAAATGGCGCAATATTGCGCAACATGAAATTTATGAAATCATTCGTCCCGAAAGCCTGTCGGCTTTTCTGGACCAGAATAAAGTGCGCATAGAGGCCATTATCCATATGGGCGCGATTTCAAGCACCACCGAGCGTGACGTGGACAAGATCATTGCCGCAAATTTTCGTCTTTCCTGCGATCTATGGGACTGGTGCAGCAAATCCGGAACGCCGTTTATCTATGCCTCATCGGCGGCCACCTATGGCGATGGCGCGGCCGGATTTGTGGATGACTGGAAACCCGATGCACTGGCAAAGCTGCGCCCGTTAAACGCCTATGGCTGGAGCAAGCATGCCTTTGACCGGCGTGTTGCGCGTCTTGTCGCCAGCGGGCGCCCCTCGCCGCTGATCTGGGCGGGCCTGAAATTCTTCAATGTCTACGGGCCCAATGAATATCACAAGGCCGAAATGCGTTCGGTGATTTGTCAGATTGTGGATACGGTGCAGCGTGGCGATACCGTGAAACTGTTCAAATCGCACCATCGCGATTATCCCGATGGCGGACAGTTGCGGGATTTTGTGTATGTAAAGGATTGCGCCGATCTGGTGCTGTGGCTGTTAACGCGCGGGGAATATAAGGGCATTTTCAATGTCGGCACCGGCAAGGCGCGCAGTTTTGCCGATCTTGCACATGGCGTATTTAAGGCCATGAACGTTACGCCGCGCATTGAATATATCGACATACCACCTGAAATTCGCAGCAATTACCAGTATTTCACCCAGGCCGAAATGGGCAATCTGCGTGCGCTTGGCTATACGCATCCGTTCACGGAGCTTGAGGATGGCATTACGGATTACGTGCAGAATTATCTGTTGGGAAAAAACCCGTATCTTTAAGCGCCGACCGCCGGTTTTGGTGCATCGCCTGATCCAATCCAGCGGTTCAACACCATTGATCCAACCAGATCAGATGTCGTGTTCAGCAACGAACGCGCGCGCGCGATAATCCAGTCAACCGACAATAACAGCGCCAGCGCTTCTGTCGGAATGCCCAGGCCGCTAAGCACCAGCGTCAAGGCGACAATACCCGCCTCTGGCACCCCCGCAACCCCCATCGCCGCAACGATGCAGTAAAGTGCCGCAAAAATCTGCGTGGCGAGACTCATTTCAATGCCACCCGCCTGGGCCAGCGCCAGCAGCGTAAACCCTTCATACAAAATAATACCGTCATTGTTCAGATTGGTGCCAACCACCGCCGCAAGTGTAGAGGCGCGCCGCGAAACGCCCAGACCATCCAGTGTGCGCAAGGTCAGCGGCAGCGCCACAAGCGAGCTGTTGACGCCAAATGCATATAGCGCTGGCTCAATCGCCACGCGCCAGAAATTGCGCAATCCGATCCGTACAAAGAGTATAAGCCAGGCGCTATAGGTAAACATCACATGGATCGCCATGCCCAGCAGACACAGCAAGACATACTGCCCAAGTCCCTTGAACGGCGACAGACCATGTTCAGCCGTAACCTTTGCGCTGGCGGCGAACACCGCGAACGGGATCAGCTTTACAATCCAGATCAGCACGGTTTCGCACATCTCGCGCGCGAACGAAATCCAGATTTCGCCTTTGTCCATCACTGCTGCGGCGTCCGGCGTTTGTCTGGCGCGCACATGACGCCACGCAAAGCCAAACGCAATCGCCATGATCACGACCGGCATGATGCTGTTATCCGCCAGCGGCTGCACAATGCTGACCGGTAACTGTTTGGCCAGCATGTCGAGAAAATCTATTTCCTTTGTGGCCGCACTTATGTCACTGGCCAAAAATGTCAGATATTGCCCCGGAACAAAAACATTGGCGATCAACAGGCCGATTGATATCGCGATTGAAGCATTAATCAGTGTAATGATCAGTAGCTTGAAAAAATCGTTTCCCGCCACCCGATAACGCAAAATAGCCTCAAGCACGGCAAACAGGACCAGCGGCGTTGCCGCCGCCTTGATCAGTTGCAGCAGAAATTTTGTGATCGGTGTTATGCTCAGCGCCGCCTGCGGAAACACCAGCCCCAGTCCCGCGCCCCCGATCAGCGCAAGAATGATCCATCCGATACTATTGGTAATATGTTTCATAAGCCCCCCGGCCTGCAATTCACGCCTCACGGATCGCCATCATAGCGGCCTGAATGATATACACTATATGAATCACGGCTTTGCACAGGGAGTATAATACCAACGGCCCTATGTAATACCCCATATCAAGCCCCCAATTTGTCATCCTGAACGAAGTGAAGGATCTTGTCTGCGGCGGGGATCCTTCACTTCGTTCAGGATGACATCGTTTTATTTTGGATGACTATGAGTCTGAACATATGGCGGTTGGTATAAGTTCGCAGAGGCCTCTGATTTGCCACTTGATTTTGTATATACAATTGCATAGTATAAAGCTGTGAAAGAGCATATATCAGGTTTCGACTGGGATGCTGGCAATCGCCAGAAATGCCTGAAACACGGCGTTTCGGTTGCGGAAATTGAAGACCTGTTCCAGCACCCTCTCGCGGTTCTTCCAGACGAGAAGCATTCTATTGCCGAGCAACGCTTCAAAGCTATCGGTAAGGGCAAGTTTCACCGGTCAATCTTCCTGGTATTCACGCTTCGCATCCGCAATGGCAAAACGATTATCCGTCCGATCAGCGCCCGCTATATGCACAGGCAAGAGGTAAATCACTATGAAAAAGAAAATCCCGATCTTTAGGACCGACGAAGAGGCGGAACATTTTGTTGATACCGCCGATCTGACCGAATACGATCTTTCGCAATTCAAACCCGCCCAGTTTGAATTCGAAAAGAAAACCGCGCAAATCAATATGCGGGTGCCAAAAACCTTGCTGGATGCGGTGAAGCAACGCGCCAAGGCGCGCGGCATTCCCTATACGCGGCTGGTGCGTGAGGCGATGGAGATGGCCCTTGCGCAACCCGAAGAACGCAAACGCAAATAAATCAGATCCACACGCCACCCGCGTTCGAGGTAAAACCAAGGCAGCGATAGGCCGCATCCACCAGCCCCTGCCCGCGTTCGTTCAGCAGCGCGCCATTGCCGCCCATTCTGTTCATCGTATAGCCAAAGGACAGGCCACATCCGGGATCGGCAAAGCCGATGCTGCCGCCAGCGCCAACATGGCCGAATGCGCGTTCGCTCAGCAGCATGCTGCCGGTCAGGGGGCGCGTGCGATTATCCATCGACTTCATGAAACCCAGCGAGAAGCGTGTGGGCATGCACAGGGTTTCATCATAATGGGTCGCCATCGCCACCTGGCCCATGCGCGCCACCGCATCGGCGCTGACCAGTTTGACGCCCCGCGCCGTGCCGCCACAGGCCAGCGGCGCATACATGCCGGCAAGTCCACGCGCATTGGTAATACCGTTTGCCGCACCGATTTCCGACGCATGACAATCGCGACGGTTCGGGTTAAAGCCGCCATCATTGAATAAAAACAGCGCCGGGATCGAACTGCGGTCAGCCAGCGCCACTTCGGCCAGCGGTCCCAGCGGATCCCCCTTGGCGGGGCGAAACTGAATGATCGGGGTGACCCGCGCCTCAATCAGTTCGGGCGCGCCAATCCAGAAATCAATGCCCAGCGGCTTGGCCACTTCATCGCGAAAAAAAGTCCCCAGCGATTTGCCGGAAACCCGGCGCACCAGTTCACCCACGGTCCACCCAAAGGTCAGCGCATGATAGCCATGACGTTTACCCGGTTCCCAGAACGGCGTCTCGTCCGCCAGCCGTTCGCACATCAAATTCCAGTCATTCACCGCGCCCTTGGCCAGCGGTTCACGCACAACCGGCACACCCACACTGTGATCCAGCATCATGCGCACCGTGGCTTTTTCCTTGCCATTGCGGGCAAATTCCGGCCAGTACTGCGCCACTGGCGCATCCAGATCCAGCAGACCCCGATCCACCAGAATATGCGCGCACAGCGCGGTTGCCCCCTTGGTCGAGGAAAATACAATGGAAACCGTATCCGCATTCCAGGCCGCAGGCGCATCGGGCACCACGCGTCCACCCCATAAATCCAGCACGGTTTCGCCGTTCAGCGTCACACAGACAGAGGCGCCCAATTCATCGAGTTCGGTAAAGTTGGCGGCAAAACGATCCGCCACCGCCTTGAAGCGCGGATCAAACTGTCCCGCCACCCGCCCGCCCGGCACTGTCTGTTCCAGTTTTTCCATACCCATGCCCGATCCCCTTTTTATTATTCTGTTTTGCTACTTAACCAGACCCGTATCGAAGCCGTCAATGCTAACCGTATTTTTCTGCCGCTGATAGTCTGACAGTTCTTCGGGTGACTTATTTTCCGCCCATTTGCGCAGGATCTGGCGTTCCTGTTTCAGTTCATATTCCGGCACCGCATAGCCGCATGAGGTTTGCACACTGTCGATATCGAACAGCATGATCTGGCGCGCCCCGGGAATGGCCGGAAACTTGCCGATCAGGCCATTCCATTCAGGAGCGCCGGGCCGCACGGCGCGTCCCTTGCCATACAGGCGCAGGATCAGCGCGCGATGATCAAAGGAGCAAAACATGATGGTGGCGCGGCCATCGGCCTTGAGATAGGCCGCCGTTTCATTGCCGCTGCCGGTCAGATCGAGATAGGCCGCCCGGTGCGCATCCAGACAACGAAACGTATCCATGCCCTTGGGCGACAGGCTGATGCGCCCGGTGGCCGCCGCCGTGGCGATGAAAAACATTTTCTGTTCAGCAATGAACGCCTGAAGATTTTCCGGAATGTGATCGAAAAATTCGGCCATTACTTTCTCCTTAGGCGGACTAACTGCGCCCGGTCAGCAGCACCAGCTTACCGGTAACCTTGCGCGCCGCCAACAGATTGAGCGCCACCGCGACATCCTTCAGCGGATAGGTTCCCGTCACCAGCGGCTTGAGTTTGCCCGCAACATAATAGGCAAGCAATTCCTCATTGCGCTGCTGGAAATGCGCGATGTCACGCTCAATCGAGGCGCCCCAGAACACGCCGACAATCTGGCAGCTTTTCAGCAGGGTCAGGTTCAGCGGAATTTTCGGAATTTCACCGTTGGCGAAACCCACCACCAGAAAACGGCCATTCCAGTTGATGGCGCGCAGCGCAGCCTCGGAATAATCGCCGCCCACCGGATCATAAATCACATCCGCGCCCTTGCCGCCGGTCAGCGCCTTGATGCGTTCTTTCAGATCTTCCTTGTCATAATTAATCAGTTCATCCGCGCCGTGCGCCTTGCACACCGCCAGCTTGTCATCCGTGGAGGCGGCGGCAATTACCCGCGCCCCCATCGCCTTGCCCAGCTCCACCGCCGCCAGCCCGACACCACCGGACGCGCCCAGCACCAGCAGGGTTTCGCCCGGCTTCAGATCGCCACGATCCTTCAGCGCGTAATAGGACGTACCATAGGTCAGGATAAAGGCTGAGGCGGTGGCAAAATCCATCTGGGCCGGGATTTTGGTCACCATTTCGGCCCTTACCAGCGCCTGTTCTGCGAACCCGCCATAGCCGGTGCCGATAAAGGACAGCACCCGATCGCCCTTTACCAGCCCCTTGACGCCTTCACCAACCGAATTCACCACGCCCGCGACCTCGCCCCCCGGCGAAAAGGGAAATTTCGGCTTGGACTGATATTTGCCCTGAATGATCAGGTAATCCGGGAAATTTACCCCACAGGCATGCACATCAATCACCACCTGGCCCGGACCCGCCTTGAAATCGGGTACTTCTTCCAGCACCAGCGTTTCTGGCATTCCCAGGGCCTTGCACAAGACTGCTTTCATCGTAAATTCCTATTGGTATGGGGTTTATGCAATATCTGTGCATTAGACTTATCACAAGATATACGGCTTGCGAACCTCCTGTGCTTGCCCTTGCAGGCCAATAAATAGTATAGGGCTATAGCGATTTCCGATGAAGGTGGCGGTATGCATACCCATATAAAGCTTTTCACCAGATATATGATCCGGCTCTGGCAGGGTATCCTGCTGGTATTTGTGCTAGGCGTGCCGCAGAGTATGGCGGCGCAGACATTGCTGGGTACCAGCCGCGACTGGGATGCCTTTGTGGTGACCGAGGGAAAAACCAAAAGCTGCTATATGCGCGCCGCCCCCGGCAAAACCGAACCAGAGGGTGCCAAGCGCGGTGAGATCTATCTGTTTATCACCCACCGCCCGGCCAGCAAGGTGGTGAACGAGGTCAGTGTGATTGTCGGCTATACTTTTAAACCCGCTAGTGGCGCTACATTGAGCATTGGCAAGGCGAAATTTGCGCTGTTTACCGAAGGCGATGGCGCATGGGTGGAAAAACCCGCTGATGAGGCGCGTGCGGTCAGCGCCATGAAACTGGGTGACAGAATGACTGTCATCGGCACCTCGGCGCGCGGCACCAAAACCACGGACACTTATTCACTGGCTGGCTTTAGCGCCGCGCTAAAGACCATCAACAAGGCCTGCGGCGTAAAATAGAAAGCTGTTATGCAAATTTCCACGATCACTGCGCCGGTAACGGGGCAGACCAATCTTATCGGGCTGTCGCGCGAACAGCTTGCGCCGCATCTGCGTGGCGTGGGCATTCCCGAACAGCATGTGAAAATGCGCGCCCAGCAAATCTGGCACTGGATGTATTTTCGTGGTGTACAGGATTTCGACGCCATGTCGAATATCTCGAAAGATTTGCGCAGCCTGTTCAGCGAGCGCTTTACCCTGGCGCGGCCCGAAATCACCAGCGAACAGATATCCAAAGACGGCACCCGCAAATGGCTGATGCGTTTTGCTGACGGCAAGGAAGCCGAAACGGTTTTTATTCCCGAAGATGAACGTGGCACATTGTGTGTATCGTCGCAGGTTGGCTGTACACTGAATTGCGCTTTTTGCCACACCGGCACACAGATGCTGGTGCGTAATCTGACGCCTGCGGAAATTATCGCGCAGATGCTGGTGGCGCGCGACCGGCTGGAGGAATGGACCAGTGAAGACCGCCATCTGACCAATATCGTCATGATGGGCATGGGCGAGCCGCTGTATAATTTCGAAAATGTCAAAGCCGCGCTGCACATTGTCATGGACAATGAAGGGCTGAGCCTGTCGCGCCGCCGCATCACGCTGTCAACCGCTGGCGTCGTGCCGATGATGAAGCGCTGTGGCGAAGAAATCGGAACCAATCTGGCGGTATCGCTGCATGCGGTGCGCGATGAAATCCGC
>CAMTVX010000106.1:0-4423 GCA_947085295.1 uncultured Alphaproteobacteria bacterium
GCATCACGCTTTCAACCGCCGGCGTGGTGCCGATGATGGCGCGCTGTGGCACGGAGATCGGCACCAACCTTGCCGTATCATTGCATGCGGTGCGCGATGAAATTCGCGATGAAATCGTGCCGCTGAACCGCAAATATCCGATTTCCGAATTGCTGGCCGCGTGCCGCGCCTATCCCGGCGCATCGAACGCACGGCGCATCACGTTTGAATATGTCATGCTGAAAGGCGTCAATGACAGTCTGGCCGACGCGCGCGAACTGGTGCGCATCATCGCAGGCATTCCGGCGAAAATTAATCTGATCCCATTCAATCCCTGGCCCGGCGCGCCCTATGAATGCAGCGACTGGTCGCAGATCGAAAAATTCGCCGAAATCGTCAACCGCGCCGGTTACGCCAGCCCCGTGCGCACCCCACGCGGCCGCGACATCATGGCCGCTTGCGGCCAACTGAAAAGCACCAGCGAACGGGCGCGCAAAGGCCTGTGAACGGGACTCTGGATTGCCGCGCTTCGCTCGCAATGACGGTCGAGGTGTTGCGATTCACTAAATCTGAAACAGACTCTGGACGGGATTATTCCTTTTGCCCGCCGCCGCGTTTTAGAAACGGCACCAGCATCGGCACCTTGTTTTTATATTCCCGGTAACGATCGCCGAATATGCCAATCAGATCGCGTTCTTCAAACTGCAAAGCAATCAGAATGTAGACCGTCGTCACCGCTGCAAACAGCAGATGGCCCCAGCTCATTTGTGGCGTCGCCCAGAAGGCGATGATAAACCCGGTCATGATCGGATGCCGCACCAGGCCGTAGAGCCCGGGCGTGATCAAATTTGGCGCGGCGGGACGCAAATTCTTCAGATTGGCGTAAACCTGTTGCAGCCCAATCAATTCGAAATGCCCGATCATCAAGGTTGAGAGCAACACCACGGCCCAGCCAGCCGCACATATTGCCCACAGGAGGGTTGCCCCCGTACCCTCGACGCTCCAGACCAGGCCGGGGATCGGCTGCCATTGCCAATACAGCAACAGCAGCGCCAGGCTGGACAACAGCACATAGGTGCTGCGCTCAACCGGTTCGGGAACGAACTTTGTCCACCAGGCCTTGAAACCCGGACGCGCCATAATGCTGTGCTGCAAAGCGAACAGGCCCATCAGCAGCATATTGACGAGCACCGCACCCAGCACCGGCCCCGGAACACCCGAGTCGATGCCCTTGGGCACGCCGAAATTGGTGACAAAGCCGATGGCGTAGAGAAACGAGATCAAAAACACCAGATAACTAAGCACACCATAAACAACCGCAAGCAATCGCCCCATGTGACCCTCCTATCCTTGACGGGATTATTCTTTCACCCGCTTTCCAGCAGGATAGGACCAATTCAATCCGGCTGGCAATTACATATGGGCATGGCCAGCGCGGCCCATTTTGCCTATAGTGCGCGCCAATCTGCTGCACATTTAACACGGACCCATAACCCATGTCTGACATCAAAAAAGTCGTGCTCGCCTATTCCGGCGGGCTGGATACCTCGATCATTCTGAAATGGTTGCAGGAAACTTATGGCTGCGAGGTGATCACCTTTACCGCCGATCTGGGCCAGGGCGAGGAACTGGCCCCGGCGCGCAAAAAAGCCGAAATGCTGGGCATCAAGCATATTTATATCGAGGATATGCGCGAGGAATTTGTGCGCGATTTCGTGTTTCCGATGTTTCGCGCCAATGCGCTGTATGAAGGCGTCTATCTGCTGGGCACCAGCATTGCACGGCCCCTCATCGCCAAGCGGCTGATTGAAATTGCTCATGAGACCGGCGCTGACGCCATTGCCCATGGCGCCACCGGCAAGGGCAATGATCAGGTGCGCTTCGAGCTTGCGGCCTGTGCGTTAAACCCGGACATCAGGGTGATTGCGCCGTGGCGCGAATGGGATTTCAAGTCGCGCACCGATCTTATTCAATATGCGGAAAAGCATCAGATCCAGGTACCCAAAGACAAGCGCGGCGAAGCGCCGTTTTCCGTGGACGCCAATCTGCTGCATTCCTCGTCCGAGGGTAAAGTGCTGGAAGACCCGTGGGAGGAAGCCCCCGAGGCCGTCTATATGCGCACCGTGTCGCCCCAGGATGCGCCCGACAAAACCACCGAAATCAGCATTGATTTCAAGCATGGCAATCCGGTTGGCCTGAACGGCAAGGCGCTGTCGCCCGCCGCGATGCTGACCGCGCTGAACGGGTTGGGCCGTGAAAACGGCATTGGCCGTATCGATCTGGTGGAAAACCGCTTTGTCGGCATGAAGTCGCGCGGCATTTATGAAACCCCGGGCGGCACGATTTTACACGTCGCGCACCGGGCGATGGAATCACTCACCCTGGACCGCGAGGCCATGCATCTGAAAGAAAGCCTGATGCCGCGCTATGCCGAGCTGGTCTATTACGGCTTCTGGTTCGCGCCGGAACGCGAAATGCTGCAAGTGCTGATCGACAAAAGTCAGGAACATGTCGAGGGTACCGTGCGGCTGAAACTGTACAAGGGCAATGTCATGGTCACCGGGCGCAAAAGCCCGAAATCGCTGTATTCCGACGCGCTGGTGACGTTTGAAGATGACCGGGGCGCCTATGACCAGAATGACGCCACCGGCTTCATCCGCCTCAATGCGCTGCGCCTGCGCACCCTGGCCGCCCGCAAGCGCAATATGCCGAATTGAGTGAAATTTTTTTGCGACAAAAAAAAGGTCCGCCTTGGGGGAAGGCGGACCATCAGTTCCATGTGAGGTGACGACACCACAAAGAGCGCCATCATGGGCACCAGCATGCCAATAGGGATGCCGATAGATAGTATTAGATCATATAATTTTTCTAATGACTATTCATATTTTGGGGTTAGGTCGTTTTTTGATCCCGGGGAAGCTGGCGGCAAAACGCCGAATCGCTTTCAGCACCCCCTGTATCGTGCGAAACTGTGCCGGCAAGCGTGTTTCTGGGGGGCAGGCAGGATCGAATGAAGTCAAGGCATGGAAAATTAGGCGCTGCACTTATGCTTGGCGTTCTGTTGATGGCACTTACCGGTTGGTGGCTGGGTAATCGCGACCGATCGCACATAACTCCAAAAACGGTGGCGGATTCGCCTGCGCCGACGGTCAATGCGTCACCACAGGCATCCAGCCCGGCGATTACCCAAACACACGCTCGCATTGCGATGCCAGCGGCCGCCCGCATGGGGCCATTTGCGCCGCCAGTGCCAGATACTCTGAGCGGCGCCCCTGCTGACCCATTGCCCCCGGAAGAAATCGCGCTGCAACCAACCGTGACGCCGCTTGCGCCTGCCCCGCCACGAAAAGTGGATCATCAGCCCACCGCCACCACACAACAGCCTCAGGCCTGGGCGCGTCATGCGTTGGCCAGTCCTGCCAATCCAGGCAATTTGCCACTGATCGCGATTGTCATTGATGATCTGGGGATCGCACCCGCGCGTGCAACGGCTGCGCTGGCGCTGCCCGCACCCATGACGATGGCCGTGCTGCCCTATGCAAGGGATGCTGCTCAGGTTGCACGCAATGCCCGCGCGCTGGGCCATGAAGTGCTGGTGCATCTGCCGATGGAGGCCGCAAACGGACAGGACCCCGGCCAGCACGCGCTGCTGGCGCAACAGACGCCAGAGGAATTTGTAAAAAATGTGCGGTGGAATCTGGCGCGCCTTGAGGGCTATGTCGGCATCAACAACCATATGGGCAGCGGGCTGACGCAAAACAGCGCGGCGATGGCCATGCTGATGGCGCAGCTAAAACAACGCGGACTGCTGTTTCTGGATTCGCGCACCGGGCCGCACACTGTTGGCGCCAGCACCGCGCGCGCCACAGGCGTAACCACACTGGAGCGCGATATATTTCTGGATAATGTGATCACGCCCGAAGCCATTCGCGCACAGCTTCAAAAGGCCGAAGAGATTGCACTGCGCAATGGACACGCCATTGCAATCGGCCACCCGCATCCAGCGACCATAGCAGCGCTGGCACAATGGGCCGCCGACATCGAGGCGCGTGGATTTCGCCTGGCGCCTCTAACAATGATTACGCGAACAGGCGCAGCCACGAAGCGCGTGGTTGCCCTGCCGCCTGCCGGTAATTAAAGCAAATTGTGACCAGGTTGAACAGACCCCCTCCCAACCTCCCCCTTTCAGGGGGAGGAGGCTCTTGCCGCAAGAGCTTCCCTCCCCTTGCAAAGGGGAGGGCTAGGCAGGGGATCAACGAGATGCAGGAAAGCCAAGCGTGTCTCAATATGTTCACAAACTGCACTAGAGTCTGTCCTGTTTAGGTTGAATCGACATCATCTCATTGTCATTGCGAGGAGCGAAGCTACTTGGCAATCCTGAGCCACAAATTCTGGCCGTTGCGTGGGGCTCTGTATTGCCACGCTTCGCTCGCAATGACGCCGA
>CAMTVX010000107.1:0-19436 GCA_947085295.1 uncultured Alphaproteobacteria bacterium
ATTCGCCTGCCAACAAACCCCCCCCCCCCCCCCCCCCGAGGAGTCAACCGCGATTAAGAAATTATTAAGCTTTGGCGCGAAAAAGCGGGGGCATTGTGATCTGCGTCACAGATATGCGGGGGTAGGAATAGGGGCAACAGGGGGCGTTACAGATAAGGTTTCCCGGGCAATGTTGATTTAATCGCCAAGCAGCGCCTTCATTGTTTGCACGAAACCATCCGCCTGCTGCACAAGCCATTCGACGTCACCGGGCGCTATGAGATCACCGGTATAGTCGGCTGCCGGATGTTTTGCGCCCTGTTGAAGGCGCGGCCCAGTTCGACGGGGACAATGCCGGTCTTTACCAGGTGCATCCCGAATGCCGCAATCATCCCATTATGGGTTTTGCCGATAGTGGGATCAATGGACGGAACCTTTATCAGCAAGGCGGCCTTGTGGCGTCAAACATCGCGTAATAGGCGCGATTGCAGGCGCCATCCACATCGCCCGCGTTTTGCAGCAAGCGGGCTGATTCAAGGGCGCGTCCGGCTTTCGCAATAAGGTCGTGTGGCGATATCTGGCTCATCGCACCAGCACACCCTCGCGTTCGATATTGCGTAATAGACGCGGGTTGCGATAGGCGTCCGGGTTGGCCCATTCATCTTCCCACACAGGAAGGGGTTCGATGCGAACGCCGGTTTCAAGCATCACATCAAAGGCAATGTCGGCCATGGCCAGCTTTACCGCCATGAACGGGCCGTGCGGGCCGGAAAGCAGCACTGCGACATCTGCATCGCTGTCCGGCTGAAAGGCGCCTCGCGCCCGGCTGCCGAACAGGATGGCATGGCGCAATGGGAAAACTGCGGCAACCCGGTCAAGGAAAGCCGTCACCGCGCGGCCCGTCGCCGCATCAAAAGGATGTTCGCTCAGCATTTGCATGGCGCACCCGCCGTTTGTTGCATGGGCCGTTAGTATCAGCTTGGTGGGAGGAGGGCAATATGCGTCCGGAATTACCCCATAAACCGCTGAAAATCCACAATCAGGCCTGCCACGGCGGCGGCGACCAGTTTTTCGCCGTCCACCGGGTTGGCGAGGGCAGGGTCGGAGCCGATGCGGCCGTCGGGAAATGCGGCGCGATAATCCTCGGCGTTGCTGAAGCGGCCGGTGGGGGCGATGCGCGGCTCCAGCACTGCGGTCTTGATGGCGTCCGGATAGGCATATTGGGTGATGGCGACTTCCGATGGAGTGGCGTGGCTGCCATGACCTTCGGGGTACAGGGTCTGGGTGAGGGCGTGTACGCTTTCATATTGCCACCAGCTTTGCACCCGGCATTCCAGCCTGTTCAGGACGGAGCGGCCGGGGTTTAATTCTTCGGTGATTTCTTTTGCGGCCTTGTTGAGTGGCGCGATATTGCCGCCATGGCCGTTGAAAAAATAAATTTTGCGAAAGCCATGCTGATCCAGTGATGCGGCCCATTCGCGCATGGCGGCAATGAAGGTTTCCGGGCGCAGGCTCATTGATCCGGCAAAGCCCATATGGTGCGCGGCAACGCCAACCGGAAAGGCCGGGGCGATAAGGATGCCCGCCTGTTCGCCCGCGCGCCGGGCGATCAGTTCGACGCTGATCGTGTCGGTGCCGATCAGTCCGGTTGGGCCGTGTTGTTCGGTTGAACCCACAGGCACGATGACGCCGTTGCTACGCGTCAGATAGGCGTCGATTTCGGGCCAGGTGCTTAATGCCAGTTGCATGTTATTTTTGCTGAAAGGCGGGGTTGCGTTTTTCGGCCATGGCGCGCACGGCCTCGCGGTGATCCTGACTGTTCCAGCATTGCGCGATGCGTGCCTTGATGGCGTCACTGTTGGTCTCACCGCGCGCCAGTTCATTCAGGCTGCGTTTCATGGTCTGGACAGAGAGAGGTGCGAGCGCAGTCAGATCGTGCGCGAGCGTTTGCGTCCGCGCCGCCAGTTGATCGCGCGGCACCAGATAATCGATGCAGCCCATTTGTAGCATGGCCTGTGCGTCAAAAGTTTCAACCGCCAGAATGATGCGCTTGGCGGCGCTCAACCCCACACGGGTGATCATGCGCATCAGGCCTTTTTCAGGATAGTGAATACCCAGCTTTGACGGCGGCACAAACATGCGCATGCCCTCAACCCCGATGCGAAAATCACAGCACAGCGAAACTTCAAAGCCGCCGCCATAGACGCTGCCATTCAGGGCGCAGATTGTCGGCAGACGGAAATTTTCCAGCGTGTCGGTAAGGTCTTCAAACGGATTGCCCTTGAAGCTGCGATCGGCCACCTCGTTCAGGAAGGCACCGGAACAGAAACTTTTTTCGCCGGTCCCCGTCAGCACCAGCACGCGCAGGCTTTGATCCTTGTCCAGTTCCACAAGCGTGTCGCGCAGCGCCAGCATATCCTCCTGCGACAGTGAATTATGCCGCTCCGGCCGGTTCAGGGTCAGTGTGGCACAACCATCGGCAATATTGAGAAGCAGTCCATCGCCCAGGGTTTGTATTGCGTGTTCAGACATCTTGATTTCCAGACAGATAAATTTCGTGACCACCTAATATTGCACGATGGGGCGCAAATGTCGCGGTTCTCAACGGGTGGGTTATTCCAGTTCTTCGCGCATCAGTTCCAGTTCCAGCCATTGGGATTCGGATGCGCCAAGCTCGCTGGTCAGGGTTTCAAGGCTGGCGGCCAGTTTGGCAAATCCCGCAGGATCACGGGCGAACAGGTTGGGATCAGCCAGCTTTGTCTGTGCGGTCCTGATCTTGTTCTGTAATTGCGCAATGCGCGCCGGCAGGGTTTCCAGCGCATGCTTGTCTTTGAAGCTAAGGCGGGGCTTGGCCGGGGTTGGTTTGACCATTGCAGAGGGTTTTTTTGGTGCGGACCTGTGTGCGCTTATGGCGGCAAAACCGTGCCCGCGTTGCACCAGCATATCGGAATAGCCGCCCGCATATTCGATCCAGTTCGCATCACCTTCCGATACAATCACCGATGTGGCGACCCGATCGATAAAATCACGGTCATGGCTGACCAGCAGCACGGTGCCGGGATAATCGGCCAGCATTTCCTGCAACAGGTCCAGGGTTTCCAGATCCAGATCATTGGTCGGCTCGTCCAGCACCAGCAGATTGGACGGCAATGCCAGCGCGCGCGCCAGCAACAGCCGCCCGCGTTCGCCACCGGACAATATTCCCACCGGCGCCTGCGCCTGATCAGGGGTAAACAGGAAATCCTTAAGATAGCTCATGACATGTTTGGGTTGCCCGGCAATGGTCATGCTGTCGCCACCGCCAGGGTTTATCATTTCGCGCAATGTTGCGGTGGGGTCCAGCGTGTCGCGGCCCTGATCCAGAGTTACCATCTGCACCGTGTCCGCCACACGCACACGCCCTGTATCGGGCGCCATCACGCCTGTCAGCAGTTTCAGCAAGGTGGTTTTGCCAGCGCCATTGGGGCCTAGCAACCCGATTCGGTCGCCGCGTTGAATGCGCAGGCTGAAATCCTTCACCATGACGCGCGGGCCATAGGCCTTGGAGATGCTGGACGCTTCGATGATCAGCTTGCCAATATTTTCGGTCTGACTGACGGTGAATTTGACATTGCCTGCCGCGCGCGTCTGGGTGCGGCGTTGTTCGCGCAGGCCCGCCAGCGCACGCAGGCGGCCCTGATTGCGTTTGCGCCGCGCGGTCACGCCATAACGTATCCAGTCTTCTTCCATGGCGATTTTGCGGTCCAGCTTGTGCTGATCGCGTTCTTCCTGTTCCAGCACAGTGTCGCGCCAGGCCTCAAATTCGCCAAAGCCCTGCGCCAGATTGCGGATGACGCCGCGATCCAGCCACAGGGTTTCACGCGAAAGATTCTGCAAAAAACGCCGGTCGTGGCTGACCAGCACAATCGCCCCGCGCATATTGGCCAGCTCGTTTTCCAGCCATTCAATCGCGGGCAGATCCAGGTGGTTGGTTGGTTCATCAAGCAATAATATATCAGGCTGCGGGGCCAGCACCTGAGCCAGCGCGGCGCGGCGCGCCTCACCACCGGACAGGGTTTTCGGGTCAGCTTGTCCGTCAATGCCAAGGGATTCGAGCAGATAGTCTACCCGGTAGGCGTCATCACCGGGGGTTAGACCGGATGCCGCATAATCGTGCACCGTCTCATATCCGCCAAGATCAGGTTCCTGCGGCAGATAGCGTAATGTGGTTGCGCCGGACAATATACGTTCGCCCTTATCCGGCGCAATCAGGCCCGCAGCTATTTTGAGCAGGGTCGATTTGCCGGAGCCATTTCGTCCCACCAGGCACAACCGCGCCCCGGCCATGACCGACAATTGGGCATCGCGTAATAGTTGAGCACCACCTAATTTAGCACTGATATTCTGCAGCAATAACAAAGGAGGCGCCATAGAAACTAACTATCCAGATTGAAGTGAGGGAGAGGGCTGAATCTTGGCCCTTTCGGCTATCGCCGGAAACGGCTATGTTATCCAGCCTGTCAGGAGTGGTGTCAACAACCCACCTGGTCGGGCAGGGGATAAACAACAGAAAGATAGCAGTGCGTGCGCAACCATCTTCGGTTCTTTAATCTGTGGCTACAAAATCCAACCAAAATCGGTGCTGTGGCGCCCAGCAGCAAAAATCTTGGCGCCGCAATGGCGGCGGAAATTGACCCGGGGGCGCCGGGCATCGTGATCGAACTTGGTGGGGGCACGGGCAGTATTACGGCCGCTTTATTGCTTAGGGGTATCCCGCCGAAAGATCTGGTGGTGATCGAGCGGGAGCCATCGCTGTGCGAGGTTATGCGTAAGCGGTTTCCTGAAATTCAGATTATCTGCGGGGATGCGCGCGAGCTTGCAAGGATTCTGGCGGCGGCCGGCATTACCCAAGTCAAAGCGGTTGTTTCTGGCCTTCCGCTACTGTCTTTGTCTAAAGAGGTTGAGCGGGCCATTATACACCAATGCTTTGCCGTTCTTCCGCCGGAAGGCTTTTTGATGCAGTTCACCTATGTGCCTCGTCCACCGGTGGGCCGCGCCATAGCGGTGGAGCTTGATCTGGAACCTACCCGCACGGCCTGGGTGCTGGATAATATCCCGCCCTCCACGGTTTGGGTTTACCGGCGACGCGTTGTTCAATCGGGATTTCGTAAAAGCGCCTAATCGTCTGGTTTCAGTTCCTTGCCGCGATAGAGGACGCGGCGTAACTGGATGGGGCCGGTGGCGGTGAAAGATGTTTTGTCGAGCCGCATCTGCCCGGTCTGCATACTGAGGCCGGCCAGTGCATAGGCCGCTGATATCATGCGGGCGGCGGCGCCGGAATACCAGCTCCAGCCGCCGCGTCCTTCATAGCCTTCGCCGAAATACACATCGGCGGGTTGCTGGTGCGGGGCAAGCCCATAAATTTCCCAGCGTCCCCGCGCAAGATTATCCAGCGGTGAAATCTTCAGCCAGATTTCTGCCGCCCGCGCTTGCAGACGCAGAGCCAGATCGGGTTTGCCTTCTTCTTCTGCCATCATTTTCTGGCGCATCAAGGCATCGACCATCCACGACACACCGTGGGAATATTGTCCGCCATTTTCGCGCACCCCCGGTGGGTAATCCGCAATGCGTCCCGGATAGGGGCTGGAATTTTCATCAAATGGCTTATCCAGCAACAGGATCTGATCGCCCAGTTCCAGTTTGGCAAGCGCCGCATCCATTGCGATGCGTCCGCGTTCCAGATCGGCCACACCCGATAAGGTCGGCCATGCGGCGGAAAGCGTGTCCAGCAGCGCCATTTCTTCGCCTGCATCGGTAATCAGCCGAACATAACGATCCCCGCGCCACATTTTATCCAGTGCTTCGCGCAGCGTTTGCGCCTCGGCCAGATAATGTGCGCTGGCGGCGGGGCTTTCCTTGCGCGCGGCCAGATCCGCAAACCCAAGCAATATGTCGTGCAGGAAAAAACCCAGCCATACACTTTCACCACGTCCGCCAATACCAGCAATATCAAAGCCATCATTCCAGTCGCTGGCGCCGATCAGTGGCAGGCCATTTTTTCCCTTGCGGGACAAGGATAAATCGACGGCGCGTTTGCAATGTTCATATACGCTGGCGCTGTCACGCGAAGGACGCGGCGCGATCAGCAGGTGATGTTGGCCACGAGGCAGAGCATCGCCCTCCAAAAAGGGCACCTGATGATCAAGCAGGGCGTCATTACCGCTTGCCGCCACGTAGCGCGCGGTGACATAGGGCAACCACAGATGCGGATCACCGGAACTGGTGCGCTGGCCGATGCCGGTGCCGCCTGTTGCGGCCTGATGCCACCATTTCAGCACATCGCCTTCGGGGAACTGTTGCGCGGCATGGTGCATGATCTGACGGCGCGCAAGATCAGGCTGAGTAAAAATAAACGGCAGAACATCCTGCAACTGATCACGATAGCCATAGGCGCCCCCGCGCTGATTGGGCCCCGCGCGGCCCCACAGACGCGACGCCAGCACCTGATAGGGCAGCCAGTCATTGACGAGGCTGTCAAAGTCCGGCCGGTTGGTTTCTATGCGCAACACAGACATTTTTTCCCGCCACCAGAGTCTGGTTTTTTCCAGTGCATCCGCAGCGGTTGCCGCATCACGATAGCGGTGAATCAGAATTTCGGCTTCTTCACGGGTTTTGGTTTGGCCAAGCATCATTACGATGGTGACTTCGCCTTGCGCTGCGATATCTACATCACCAACTATTGCAGCGATATGACGGCCATCATCGGCCTGGGATGCGTCGGCGTGACCCTGGTGCAGCATATAGGGCGTACACAGATCATGTCCGGCCCCTCCAACAAAGCGCGACCGGCAGGTTTCCATGACGGGTGATTTCAGGCTGCTGGCGGCAAATGCCCAGCCCTGATGAAAATCATTGCGCGGATTTCGGAAAAACAACGCCCCCAGTTCTGAATTTTCTGAGGTTTCAATGTATTGCTTGCTGTCGCGCGACAATTCGGCCAGCGCGATTTCTGTGTAGGGGGCTATACGAAGCCGCGCCGCTTTGTTGGCGGTGTTGCGGATGGTCAGTATGCGCAGTTCCACCGGCTGATCGGGGGGCAGAAAAATATTCAGCTCATATTCGCGTCCTGCAATGGATTTATGAAATGCGACATAGCCCAGCCCATACACCACATGATGGCGGGCATCCTTGCGGCGATAGGGTACATAACAGGGTGTATCAATTTCGTGGGTGTCACGGTCTTTCACATAGATCATCTGGCCGGGGGACTGGGCCGCAATGCTATCAATGCTGAAAGTGCTAATGCCATTTTGCTGCGCATTTCCTGCAAACGAAAATATATCGCCATCATTGCCAATGATTGCGCCATGTCCCAGCGGATTTGCCAGCACATGTGACATCGGACGCACCGTATCACACTCAAGACGTAACTCGCGCCCATCGTCGGAGTAGCTGAACGGCAGGGGTTTTGTTTCATGGCGGGAATGCGGTGGAATTAATGCCCGTTTGCGTGCCAGAACGGCGTCAAGCGTCGCTGCATCCACTGGCCCCATTCCCGCATATCGGCTGATATATGCCGCCGCTTCATACTCATCACGGGCATAACCATCTGTGAACGGAATATCTACCGTTCCACCCGGTGATATTTCCACGCGAATTTGCAGGCTGGCGGCGGAATCAAAACTATACAGCGATCCTTCGTCATCAATGGACCGGTGACGCCCGCCATTCAGAATATCTGGTGCGCCCAGTGTGCCGGTTCCGATAAAATGCGGCCGGCAATCTTCATAGCCCAGCAACTGCACGGGCCCCAGCCGGCCAACATCGACATGCACCGCATGAAATGCAACCTCGCGCGACATGCGCTTTTTATGTGGATCGGCATGCCCGTTATGTAGCAGGCGATTGCGCGCCATCACCGCGCCAAGCTGGCGCACGAACATCGTGCCGACATGAATCGCGTTATAATCCGTATGGCGGCTATAGCCATCCAGCATATTCAGCGCCCATTCCTGATAGCTGGTCAGAATTAATATACGGGCCTGAGTGCCGCTATTGTGCAGGCGAATGCGCCAATGTTCTATGGGGGCATCGGGAGCAATTTCCACAAACGCTTCGGCGCGTATGTCGCCGTGACTGTTTGTCCAGCAGGCGGAAGTGGGGCTGGATTGTTGCAACGCGTAATCTGCGCCCGTCACGCCCACAGGCTGACGGCCTATCGACCATAAGGGACCAGTGGGAATACCGCCTTCGCCCAATTCGCGCAGATAAAAAAACTTGCCTTTAATGTCCAGCGCGTCTTGCGGGCGGCGGGTTATGTCGATCTCATTGCCCTTGCGCACAACACTGAATGCGCGGGCATAGCTGCGCCCGCTGGTATCGCCTTCCAGTGCGTAAATTCCATTACTCAGGGTAACTACTTCCGGGCGGTATTTTTTTCCGCTACCCGGTGGCTTGCTGCGCGCGGCAATGCGGGCAGTCACGATCCCAATCCCGATTGCCGCGATCGCCGCCACGCCATAGCCTATCAGCACCAGCATGACGGCGGGCAGGATTGCTTCGCCGCTGCTGTCCAGTCGATCTGCGCCGCCCCAGACATAATCCCAATCGCGCCCGCGTGGAATGTAAAAAGGGATCAGCAGTGGGGCCCAGGTGGCGAAGCGGCGAATGCCTTCGGGCAGGTTGCGGGTGCGCGACCGATGGCCCACAAAACGTGCTGCCCATTCATCAAAACGATCACCACCCACGAATGACAGATTGACCAGGCTGGCGACGCGCAGGCCCATATGATCAAACCAGATAATGACGCGCAGCCATTCATAGGCCAGCAGGCCCAGAAATACATCCAGGCTCCATTGCCGGAAAGTTTCGGGCGACATCACCACGCTGGCGACGCTGGCGACCGCCGTGCGCACTGCGCCATCCTGATTATACCAGGTGGGGTCGGGGGCCATACGCAGGAAGGTTTGAATGATCGGGGCCATCCACAGGCCCCAGCGCAGCACGCGCACCGTTTGCTCAACCATGCCGGTCATGCCGCTGACGCTGAACAGGCGGCGCAGGGGCGTCAGACTGCGCGCAAACAATGCGCTCAAAAGCACAAGATTGAAACTGAATAGCGGCGCCGCAATGGCCCAGTTGATGACGCCGGACAGACTGTCATTATATAGCAGCCGTGCGCCCCCATGTATGATGCCAAGATCCATCTCGCCCCAGCGGCTGAACAGGGGATAGATGATGTAATCCGCCGGGGCCTTTCCTGCCGCCGTAAAATTCAATGTGGCATAGGCGCTCAGCCGCTGTGCAATGATTGCGATTTGCGCGGCGTCCAAATACCAGGCAACGGCCCCGCCAATAATGCCGCCAAGTCCGGTCCCAAGTGCATAGACGCGCCATGACTGATAACGCTGGCGCTGTTTGTTCAATATGACGAAACTGTCCCGTATCAGATCGCCACCGGCATAAATCAGTGTGCCTAATAATAATCCGTACACAAATCTTTGTCCAACACTGGCGTGATGGACTTCGAAAATCACGATACCTGCCAGACCCAGCCCCAGCAATATGCCACGCAAATGGTTCATCGGCTGACGCAGATTTTCCAGCAGGCGCGCCAGGAACGGTGGACTTTCGTCAAAACTTTCGATAATCGTGCGGGCCAGACTGAACAAAATCGCACCGCCCAGCATAGCGGCAGCCCCAGGATAGGCCGTAACAAAACGCATCAGTTCAGGTGAACGCAGCGCCAGTCCGTAAATCTGCAACAGCAGCATGAACAGCGCGCCATACATCATGCCCTTGCCAAGGCCACCCCGCCAATGGATGCGCGCGAAGTAAAATGTAGGTCTGCGCCGATGCAGGGCATCAATCAGCATACCGGTAACCAGAAAGGTTTCCGCCCACAGTCCAGCCTGCGCAAGGCCAGTTCCCGCCGCTACGCCAATAATCTGCATCGGCAGGGGTAATGCCGAAATTGCCGGGCCCGAGACCATATCCGCCAATAATGGGCTGATCGCCGCATGCGCCGCACACAGCAACAAAAGGCCATGCAGGCGCCAATTGGGCATCCAGCGGCGGTCCATAAACAGACCCACGCCCGTAAAAATGATCCAGTTAAATAGCGCGATAAGAATTGTTCGCCCGATAATGATCTGAAATTCCGGGCTGACGGCACCGACGGCAAACAGTTTTCCAGATAGCATCAGCAGGGGGGGCGACTGTAAGCCAAATATCATCGCGATCAGCAGGGCCGCGCCTGACGCCGTGGCGATTAATGCAAGCAAAATCCGGTTCGTGCGCGAAGCGGCACTCAAGATTTCACCCCGCGCAGCAATCCAAGCCCTAGCAGCGAGAGCGTTGCGAAACCAGCGCCTGCATAGAACGTGACGCTGGCGCCAAAGCCCTGCCACAATGCGCCTGCGATAATACTGGCCGCGAGCATCATCACGCCGGTGATTAAATTGAACAGGCCAAAACCCGTACCGCGCAAATGTTTTGGGGCGGTATCGGCAACCAGCGCAGACAGCACCCCCTGGGTAAAGCCCATGTGTAATCCCCACAGGATAACGCCAAGCGCCAGCGTCCATAAACCATCGCTATAGGCCATCAACAGGTCGCCCGCGATCAATACGACTAATCCAGCAGCTATCAGATGCAACCGATTCCGCCCATCAGAAAATCTGCCAATCGGATAGGCGCTGGCGGAATACACAACATTCATCACAACTAGCACCAGCGGGGCCAGCGCCAGCGCCAGGCCCAATTCCTGGGCCCGCAATATCAGGAAGGCCTCACTGAAACGCGCCAGGGTCAGCGCGGACCCAACGGCAACCACGGACCAGTAAGCCGCCCTGAATTTTCCAATTTCACGCCAGTGTATCGGCGTGTCAGGTGTGGCCGCGTCTTCGCGCGTACGAACGGGTTCCTGCACCCCGTAATGGACCAGCGCAAAAGCGGCAAATGCGGGAATAACCGCAATCCAGAACACCAGCCCGAAATCATTGCCGCTCAGCGCCATCAGTGCTATCGCCAGCGAAGGCCCGACAAAGGCCCCGATCGTATCCATGGACTGGCGCAGGCCATAGGCCGCGCCGTGTTGCTTCTTTGGGGTGATGTCAGCGATCAGCGCGTCACGCGGCGCGCCACGAATGCCTTTGCCAATGCGGTCAATGAACCGCGCGGCGATAATCCATTCAATCACAGGGGCCAGGGGGAAAATCGGTTTGGTAAAGGCCGCCATGCCATAGCCGATGCTGACCAATAATTTGCGTTTGCCAAGATAATCACTCACTACCCCGGAAAAAATTTTGACAATGGCGGTGGTTGCCTCGGCGACGCCTTCAATAATGCCGATGGTCAGCATACTGGCGCCCAATCCTACTGCCAGATATACCGGCAGCAGGCCATGGATCATCTCGGAAGAGATATCCATGAGCATGGACACGAAGCCCAGCACAACGACCCCGCGCGGCAGGTTGCGGAACGTCGATTCCGGGGTATTTTGTGATATTTTCATGCGAATTCTGGCTGTACACTGTGAGGTAATGATCCGATACCACTTAATCTCAATATGTTTCAGATTTTTTCGACTTGAGACCTGACGCGGCGTGGTACATTATGGGCCGACTCAGGATGTTTAGAATGTCACCTATGGAGGGGATACTTATGCAGATTAAACAATGGATTGTTATCGCTGGCTTGATGGTTGCGGCCCCTTTGCTGGTGGCCTGCGGCGAAGAGAAAGCGGCGGATGATGCAGCGCCCGCTGCGGCGCCTGCCGACGCAGCACCCGCTGAAGAAGCACCCGCTGAAGAAGCACCCGCCCCTGAAGGCGAATAGCGCTTGCTGATTAAAATCAAATCCCCTGCCCGATATCTGGCAGGGGATTTATCTTGATTATTACTTTATGTCAGGCCTTGAAGGTGGCGGCTGCCTGTGACAGCACCACATTGCCTTTTTGCGTCACGGCCTGAACCACGGCCTGACCCGGGCCGGTGCGCCAGATTTTGGTGATCACCTTGTCGCCAAAAAATACCTGATCGGCAAAACGCCCGGTCATGCTTTTGAAATTGGCGGGATCGCCACCGCACAGCGTATGCAAAATCGCGCGTCCAACAAAGCCATAGGTGCACAGCCCGTGCATGAAGGCGTCGGGATAGCCTGCCTTGCGCGCGAATTCCGGGTCGATATGCAATGCCACCCGGTCCCCCGAAAGGCGGTAAATCGCGCCCTGATCCGGGCGGGTCTGATATTCCACCACATGATCGGGCGCCCGATCAGGCGGCAGATTCACCTGTGACGTGGATGGCCCGCGTTCCCCGCCAAAACCACCACCACCGATAAAGAACAGTGTCGAGTGGGTCTTGAACAGGGGGCCGTCCTTGTCTGACGCCACGCATTCCGCGCCAAATACCGCAGCCTTGCCGGGCCCCTTGTCCCAGATTTCGCTCAGTCGGCCTTTCATGGTGATTTCCGTATTGGCGGGCAGTGGGCGAAACAGCTCCACCGACTGTTCGCCATGCAGCATGCGCGCGATCGGCATTTTGATATATTTGCCGATACAGCCCATGGCCCACATGCCAGGGATCACCGCATAGGTCGGCAGCACCTTTGGACCGCGTCCTTCGTACAGAAAATCCAGTTCCTTGTCGGGCATGGCGCCAACGCCTGCGGCATACAGCATGGTCTGGTTATCGTTCCAGGTGCGGGTGGTTTCGCCAAAGTCCTGGCCCACCAGATCCGGTGAAATTTTATCGCTTGTCATCATCTTCTCCCTGTTTGTATCTGTTATAACAATTATACTGGGTGCCAGCGAAATTGCACATCAATAAGGGGATGGCGGGAACATGAAAGTACTGGAATTTTTAGGTGGCAAACCTGCGGCCAATGGTGAATGGCATTATGATATAGGGCGCGAGCTGCATGGCGCATTCGGCGGGGCCAATGGCGGTGTGGTGGGTGCGGTATGTGTGAACGTGGCGCGTTCACTTTCGCCTGGCCGTGCGCCCGCCAGTCTGGATGTGCGTTTCATCCGTGGATTGACCGAAGGCACGGCACGGGTCGTGCCGGTGATGCTGCATGAAGGACGCACTTTGTCGGTAATCAGCGTGGATATATTCGATTCGCGCGGAAAATTGTGCACCCGCGCCACCGTCAGCATGGCCAATCTGGCGGCGCTGGAACCATTTGAACATGCGGGCTTTGCAGGCGTTCCGGAAGGCTGGAAATCCTATGCCGATGGCAAACCCTGGGCCAAACCCGGCAGTGGTGTGGAAGTGCCACTGATTGATACGTTTGGTCCAAAGCTGGTCGGCAATGATGACCGTGGTTATGCGACCGAAGTAAAGGTGCATTGGGATGAGCAAGGAACCTGTGCCGAGGCCGCCTGTATTGCCGCAGATATTTCCGTTGGTCCGCCGGTTGGCAGTGCGCTGGGCGGCAAGCCGATTCCCATTCCCAATCCCGATCTGACATTGCGTTTCTGCGCGGAACCGCCCCTGCCAAAAACCATGATCTCCGCCTGCCGCCTGGAATATATTTCGCGCGGCATCGCCTCGACCCGTATTGAGGTGCGGGCAGGTGCGCAACTGGTGGCGATCGGTGTGTCAACCACCACCCTGCTGGCAGGCGCCTGGCCCGATGCACGAAAGCCCAAAACCTAGCCTGTTTCACAGGCGCATCGTACTACCTGAGTGTCCAGGCATGTCTTCTGATTTGTTGGTGAGCCCGGATGGGTTCGAACCATCGACCCTCTGATTAAAAGTCAGATGCTCTACCACTGAGCTACAGGCCCACAATAACCTCTGAAAACGCCTTTAAACCGGACCAAACACACAAATCCGGAAAAAAAGCACTGGACGCTTTTGGGTGGTGGTGTTTCCATAGTAGGCTAGCGTTCAGGATGCAACCATAAAAACAGTCAGGGGAGCAAGATCATGTCAGGACCCTTAGAAGGAATAAGAATTATTGACGCCACCAGCATCGTTTCGGGGCCGTTCGCGACCACGATTCTGGGCGATCAGGGGGCGGATATCATCAAGATTGAACAGCCGGGGCTGGGCGATCTGATCCGCTATATGGGGCTGATCCGCAATAATATGAGCGCGGTTTTTGCGGTATTAAACCGCAACAAGCGTTCAGTTGCCGTGAACGTGGCCAAGCCGGAAGGCAAGGAACTGATTTACGATCTGGTGCGCAAGGGCGACGCCTTTGTGCAGAATTACCGCCCCGGCGTGGCCGAGCGCATGGGCATCGGCTATGAGCAGCTTAAAAAAATAAATCCCGATATTGTCTATGTCTCGATCAGCGGATTTGGCGATAGCGGCCCCTACGCCAACAAGCGGGTCTATGATCCGATCGTACAGGCGATTGCCGGATATACCGATGTGCAGGGCGATCCCAAAACCGGCAAGCCGGAAATCGTACGCACCATTGTGATCGACAAGGTGACATCGCTGACCGCGTGTCAGGCAATCACGGCGGGCCTGCTGGCCAAGGCGCGCGGCAAGGGCGGACAGCATATCAAACTGTCCATGCTGGATGCATCGCTGCAATTTCTGTGGTCGGATGCGCTGGCGAATTACATTTATGTGGGCGAGGAACGCGAGGGTCGGCCGAACCTGTCCGATCTGTACCGGGTGTTCGCCACCAAGGACGGCTATATCACCAGCATCGTTTCCTCTGATTCCGAATGGCAGGGGTTCTGCCGCGCGATGAAGCTGCCGGACCTGGCCACGGATGAAAAATTCGCCACCATCGCCGCGCGCGGCAAAAATGCTTTCGAATTGTGGGATATTGTCGAGGCGGAATATCTGAAATATGGCAACACGGAACTGATGACATTACTGGATGGCGAAGACGTGCCCTGCGGTGTCGTCAACCGCCGCGAAAGCCTGCATCTCGATCCACAGATTGTTCAGCAGCAATCTCTGCTGGAAATCAAACATCCCAAAGCCGATGTCACCATGCGCTCGCCACGCCCGGCGGTGCAATTCGGCGATAAAGCCTGGGAGGTGGAACGTCATGCGCCAATGCTGGGCGAACATACCGACGAGGTGCTGCGCGAAGTGCTGGGCAAAGACGCTGCCGCGATAACCGCACTGCGCGAAAAAGGCGCGATTGGGTGAGGTGAGGGAAGGGGGAGGCATAGAGCGAACTGCGTTTGGGTTCAGTCATTGCGCCCCACCCCCCACGTCTTTGCGAGGAGCGCAGCGACGCGGCAATCCAGAGTCACAAACGAAGGCCTTCGCGTGAGACTCTGGATTGCCGCGCTTCGCTCGCAATGACGGTTGAGGTGTTGCGTTCAATAAATCTGAAACAGACTCTAGAATGACAATGGGTCAAAACACAGCGCCGTTGGCCTCACTCCAGTTCCGCCAATATTTTGGGAATCTGCAACTTATTTTTCACCCCAAGCTTGGCGTAAATGATGGTCAGATAATTGCGCACGGTCGCGGGCGACAAGCCCATCAACTTTGCTATTTCCTTGTTGCCCAACCCGTTGGCCGCATGACGGGCAACCATCAGTTGCTGCTCGCTCAACTGATCGGCCAAAGACCTGGAACGCACCTGGACCAGCGCCATATGGTTCCTTGGCAGGATTTTGGCGGCGATGTGCGCTCCGGAAAACGCCATGACTTTTCCGGTGGCGATCAAATCGCGCAACGGTTCCGGCAGCATCGGCCCCTGCCAGCCCGGCCATTCGCGTTGCAGCATCCCGGCAAAGCCGTCAGCTGCATGGCGCAGCATGCCGGAAGCATCGACTATCGCCGCCGCTGGATATTGCGGGCTTGGCGCCGCATCACGCATCCAGGGTTCTATTCTGGCGCGATTCAGAGCGATCGCCCAATGCGGCATCAGGGCTTGTTTAAGCAGGCGCTCCTGTTCGCTAAACGGACGCGCCCTATCCGAGCGGGAGAAAAAAACTCCGGTTGTAAGCCCGGTGTCCGGGTTGAGAATATGCGTTCCCAATAAATGCTGGAATCCGAAATGATCAAGATAGGGCCAGGCAATTTCCGGATACCATTCGTGTGTGCTGATATTGCGGGTAACACCCGGCTGTTGCGCCAAGGCTTGGGTGAAAGTATCTAAATTGGAAAACTGACTATACTGCGTCATCATTTTGGGTGACATGTTATGGAAATAAACGTCAAATAAATGCGCACCCGCATAGATTTTTTCAGGTCCAACATCTGCTGTCCCTAACGCCCACCCCCCAGAATCAATTGCGACAAGCGCCTTCAGCCGCTCAAACGTCCGCGCCTGAAATTCACCCTCGGGCGGCGCGCTGGCGTCCTGGTACAGATGCAGCAGCAGATCACTGAACCGCGCAACCAGCTCCGGCTCCCAGCCAGCGGGTTGTGGTTCAGTCATTGCGCCCCACCCGTGTCATTGCGAGCGCAGCGCGGCAATCCAGAGTCGCACGCAAAGGCCTGAGTTTGTGACTCTGGATTGCCGCGCTGCGCTCGCAATGACGACTTAGAGAATATCCTCATGCAAATCCCTCCACAGCGGATTTAACGTTTCAATTAACGCCAGTTTGGTTTTTCGGGAACCGGGCTTGATTTGTTTTTCGCGCACTATGGCGGTGCTCATATCGGCGTGCGCTTCATAATAGACCAGAATTTTGCAATCATGCTTTGATGTGAAGCCTGGGGCTAAATCATTCTTATGCTGATAGGCCCGTTGCGGCAGGTTTGAAGTCACGCCCGTGTACAGTGTGCCATTGCGTTTATTTGCCATGATATAAATCGCCGGCTGCTTCATTCACCGCCCCCTCCAACGTCATCGCGCATCCCTATCCCCCCCCCCACGTCATCCTGAAGGTTCAGGTACAAATATGCGAGCGAAGCGCGGCCCCGCTCCCACCCCCACCTCGCGTCATTGCGAGCGCAGCGCGGCAATCCAGAGTCGCACGCAAAGGCCTGTGATTGTGACTCCTTTGCCAGCCGTAGCCTTCTGGCGAAGGCTTGGTGGATTGCCGCGCTTCGCTCGCAATGACGACCAGGTATTAGCACCGCGCACGATAAAACCAAATTGTGATATCCGTCACACTCCCCCCACTCGCCCCGCAAACAGGACATGTGTCCCTATCGCGTTTTCACCCGGATTGATGAATATTACGTAAATCGCCGGTTTGACAAGATGTTATCTGGCGAGTTCAGGATTATACCCCAGATATATTGGAAATAATCAGAACAGATACATAAAAACAGTCAATTCTGCCTATTTTATAGACAGAAAACGGGACCGGCTTGGGTGAATACTAACAGAGAGCAGGATTATCAGCGGCATCATGCCGTTGAAATCTGTCTTAAACGGATAAACAGGAGAATAATTATGCGAAATTTAATGCAATCGGCGGCGGTGGCGGCCATATTGTCACTCACCCTATGGGGTGGCCAAACACATGCCGCCCCGATCACGGGCTTGTACAATACCGGCGTAAACGATGACGGCACGGTTCGCACCCATGATCAGGCGGAACTTCACTATCGTTTAATCTCCAGCCCTTCGAATGCTCCGATTGTTGACGGTTCAAGTAACACAATCACTTTTGCCGAACCGATCACACCCTTTGTGGTAACCTCTGTGGGAGGATTTCCTGTTGGACCCTGGATTGGCGGCAACAGCATTTCAGCCTGGATTGGGCCAAGAGGGAGAGATGCCGCCGGTCCGGTAGGTGATTATAGGTACAGAACCACGTTTGATCTGACCGGGTTTGATCCCCTCACCGCCGTTATCAACGGTTTGTGGTCAACGGATAATTCTGGCTTGGACATCCTGATTAATGGTATTGCAACTGGAGCCACGGCAAATAATTTATCTGCATTTACCGGGTTTTCGATTACCGGCGGGTTTGTTGCGGGGATTAACACGCTGGACTTTCTCCTCAACAATGCGCCTTGCGGCGGGTGTGAAAATCCAACCGGGCTTCGTGTTCAAATATTAAACACAACATCTGTCGATGTGCCGACATCGCCACCCTCCACAGACGTTCCCGAACCGTTGACCCTGAGCCTGCTCGGCGCAGGCCTTGCGGGCATTGCCGCAATGCGGCGGCGTCGGGGGTAGGGCTGGAATTGTCATCCTGAACGTAGTGAAGGATCTCGCGCCACGAGATCCTTCGCCTTCGGCTCAGGATGACAGCAAAAAACTAAACGGTGGCTCCATTGTGGGCCGCCGTTTGCGTTTGCGCGGGCGGTTTCCAGTAGTGTATTTTAACGTCTCCATGATAGGCTTCGGGCCAGGGAGTGAACATCATGCTGAAACAGCTTACGGCAATTATCGAGCGCGAGGGGGATGGCTATGTGTCGCTATGCCCGGAAGTTGATATTGCCAGTCAGGGAGACACTATCGAAGAGGCGCGGGAAAATCTGCGCGAAGCATTAGAGCTTTTTTTTGAGACAGCCTCGCCCGAAGAAATTCAGGAGCGGCTGCATGAGGAAGTGTACGTGACCCGCGTGGAAGTTGCTATTGGCTAAGCCATTTCATTATCTGACTAAAGCGCCCCGTTCCGTCGTCATTGCGAGCAGCTTCGCTGCGTGGCAATCCAGAGTCACAAACTCAGGCCTTTGCGTTAGACTCTGGATCGCCACGCTTCGCTCGCGATGACGACGGAGGGTATTGACCTAAAACAGAAAGAATCTAAAAAAATAAAACGGCGGCTCCATTGTGGGCCGCCGTTTTCGTTTCCATCGTCCTTACACAGCGCGGTGCGCGTCCTGCCCCGCCTGTGCGGCAACCCTATTTCGAATCGAAGCTGTAATTGCGCATGCTGAAAATGCGGCTTTTGATCCACATTTCCACGCCGGTCACCGGGCGGATAATCGGGTTGTCGCCGTGGCGGTCGAAATAATAGCTGTTCGACGCCTTGCAATCGCCCGCGTTAAAAATGGTGGTGTGCATGCGCTTTTGCACCTTGGCGAAATTGGCGTCGTTGGCGGCTTTGGTCACTTCGATATAATTCGCCTTGCGTTTTCTGGCTTCTTTCAGGCAGCGCACCAGATGCATGGACTGGGTGTCGATCATGCCAAAGAACGACGCGGTGCACACGCTGTACGGCCCGAACATCATGAAATAATTCGGATAGCCCGGCACGGTGGCGCCTTCAAACGCCTGATAGCGGTTTTGATCCCACCAGTCGCTGATGGCGATGCCGCCCTTGCCGACAATGGCGAAGGTCGGCACGCTGCCTTTTTCAAACACCTGAAAGCCGGTGGCGGCGACCAGTGTGTCGATCTGGCGTTCGGTTCCGTCCTTGGTGACGATGCCGTTTTCGGTGATCTGCGTGATGGAATCCGTGACCAGATCAACATTCGGCTTGTTGAACACCGGATAGAATTTGTTGGTGAAGCTTGGCCGCTTGCAGCCGAAATCATATTTCGGGATCAGCTTTTCCGCGATGGCCGGATCGGTTACCTGCGCCTTGATGTGTTTGATGCAGACATTCTCGATCCACTTTCCCACCTTGCTAAAAT
>CAMTVX010000108.1:0-23893 GCA_947085295.1 uncultured Alphaproteobacteria bacterium
CTGCGCTCCTCGCAATGACACATTATTTTACCTCACGCGATTTTACCTCACGCGATTTTACCTCACGCGATTTTACCTCACGCGATTTTACCTCACGCGATTTTACCTCACGCGGCTTTTTCTTTTGGCGTATGGCCATGCTCATATTCTTCGAGGAAGTTCAAAAGCTCCTCGCGATAGCGGTAATAGTCGGGGTGCGCCAGCAGGGCCTTGCGGCTGCGCGGGCGTGGCAGATCAACCTGCATGATCTTACCGACTTTGGCGTTGGGGCCATTGGTCATCATCACCACACGATCCGCCAGCAATATCGCCTCGTCCACATCATGCGTGACGCAGATGGCGGTTACCTGGGTGCGCGTCCACACTTCCATCAGCACCTCCTGCAATTCCCAGCGTGTCAGCGAATCCAGCATGCCAAAGGGTTCATCCAGCAGCAGCAGTTTCGGCGATAGTGCAAAGGCGCGCGCAATGCCGACGCGCTGCTTCATGCCGTTCGACATGGCGGTCACCGGCTTATCCATCGCATCGCCCAGGCCGACGCGGCCGAGATAATATTCGATGATGCCGTTGCGTTCCGCACTGCTGGCATGGGGATAGACCCGCTCGACCCCCAGCGCGACATTTTTGCGCGCGGTCAACCAGGCAAACAGATTGGGCGCCTGAAACACCACGCCCCGATCCGGCCCCGCCCCATCCACCTCGCGCCCATCCAGAATGATACCGCCGCCGCTGATATCATTCAGCCCCGCCACCATCGACAGCACGGTCGATTTGCCACATCCCGAATGACCGATCAGCGAGATAAATTCACCCTTTTTCATGCGCAGATCAAAGCCTTCCACCACGGTCAGCGGCCCCTTTGGCGTTGGATAGGTTTTGCTGATGTCCGCGAAATCCACGAACCGGTCCAGATGCAGGCTGCGCGCCATGCCCGCCTGCTTTGCGGCCTTTGGCAATGCGGTATTCAGATTTAGCGGCGTGACATTCGGTAGCGCGCGTTTCTCCTCGGTTTTCGCGACACGCGCCGCCCCTTTTTGCATCAGATAGGCGGTAATGTCCTGACGAAGTTTTTTGAACCCCGGGTCATGGTTCAACTCCCCCCGCGCGCGCGGACGCGGCAGGTTCACAATGAATTCCGGCCCCAATACCGCATCCGGTCCGGGATCCAGCGGAATGATACGATCGGCCAGAATGATCGCCTCGTCCACATCATTGGTGATGAGAATGATGGTCTTTTTCTCCCATTGCGAGATCGCGCTCAGCTCATCCTGGAGTTTGCTGCGGGTCAGCGCATCCAGCGCACTCAGCGGTTCATCCAGCAGCAGAATTTCCGGCTGCATCGCCAGCGCACGGGCCACCGCCACGCGCTGGCGCATGCCGCCGGACAGTTCCGATGGCCAACGCTCAGCGGCATGGGGAAGGCCAACCATCTCAATATATTTTCTGGTATGCGCCGCACGCCGTTCAGCCGGCCAATCGCTGAACACCGTATCGACCGCCAGCGCGATATTTCCGTACACGGTCAACCACGGCATCAGCGAATAGTTCTGAAACACCACGCCGCGTTCGGGATCGGGACGCGTGACCTTCTTGCCCTTGCACAGAATTTCTCCGCTATCCGGCGTGATCAGACCCGCAATGGCGGAAATGAGCGTCGTCTTGCCAGAGCCGGAAAATCCGACAATGGCGACAAATTCGCCTTCTTCCACCTTCAGGTTGATGCCACCCAGCACGTTACTGCGCGCGGCGCCCTTGCCATAGGATTTACGCAGATTGCTAATTTCGAGAATAGGCATAATGCGTTCCTATCGTTTGTCGCTGAACGTAACCAGGCTCTGCAATTTGCCCATCATGCGATCGAGCAGAAACCCGATAATGCCGATGGTGAAAACCGCAACCATGATGCGCCCCAGCGAATGCGAACTGCCGTTCTGGAATTCATCCCACACAAATTTTCCAAGTCCCGGATTTTGCGCCAGCATTTCAGCCGCGATCAGCACCATCCAGCCAACGCCCAGCGACAGCCGCATGCCGGTAAAAATAAATGGCAACGCCGATGGCAGCACCAGCTTCACAAGTTGCGTATGCCATTTCAGGCGCAGCACCTTGCCGACATTCAACAAATCCTTGTCAATGGAGGCAACCCCCACACTGGTGTTGATCAGGGTTGGCCACAGCGAACATAGGGTAACGGTGATGGCCGAGGTAATGAAAGATTTCTGAAACATCGGGTCTTCGCTGACATACAGCGCACTGACCAGCATCGTGACAATCGGTAACCACGCCAGCGGCGAGACCGGGCGAAAAATCTGGATCATCGGATTAAGCGCCGCATTCGCGGTTGTGCTAAGGCCGCAGATAATGCCCAGCGGTACAGCCACAATCGTCGCCAGGAAAAATCCCATGAATACGGTTTTCAGGCTGGTGAAAATCTGATCGACATAGGTCGGCTTGCCGGTATATTCGCGCCACGTAATTTTGGCGTTCGGATCAGCTTCCAGCAATTTGGCGTTGCGTTCCTCCTGGCGCGCATTGAACGCGTCTTTCTGGGCGCCCTGCGCAATATGATCCGTCCACAGACCTTGCATCTCCTCATACACCTGCACCGGCCCCGGCAAAGTGCCAAGACTGGTAACGATATTTGATGAAAGCTGCGCCCAGAGCAGTAAAAAAACACCGATGGATATGAAGGGAATGGCAAAGCTCTGCCAGAACTTCGCACCCCATTGCGCCGGATCTAGTTCAGACAGTTTTTTCAGAACCCATGAAGGGTTCACGAACGCTTTATCCTGCAATTTTATTTCCTCAGCCATAATTTCCACTGACATAAGTTTTCCTGTTATTAACCTCCCGAGCGTCATTGCGAGGAGCGTAGCGACGCGGCAATCCAGAGTCTCAAGCGAAGGCCTGTGTTTGTGACTCTGGATTGCCACGCTTCGCTCGCAATGACGACGGAGTAATGGCGTTTCAATCAGTTTATAAATTTCTACCCGTTCACATCCGCCCCCATGACAGTCTGCGAATCCTTCAGGCCAATCGAGAACAGTTTCAGATAATCATTCGGCTTACGCCCGTCATAAGTGACGCCATCAATGAATTCGCTTTGCGGTGCACGATAGCCATCCGTGTCCCAGGGAAAGTCCGCCTCCTTCGCCAGACCATCATCGACCAGTGAACGTGCGGCTTTCAGATAAATATCGGGGCGGTAAACTTTTTTTGCCGTATCGGCAAACCAGGCATCATCTTTTGCCGTATCAATCTGCCCCCAGCGGCGCATCTGACTGAGATACCAGACGGCATCGCTGAAATAGGGATAGGTGGCGAAATGCCGGAAGAAAATATTGAAATCCGGTGCGGGCCGCTTGTCGCCTTTTTCATATTCAAAAGTGCCGGTCATGCTGTTGGCCAGCACTTCCTCATCGGCGCCGACATAATCGCTGCGCGATAGAATTTTCACCGCCTCGGCCCGGTTGGCGCCATTATTTTCATCCAGCCACATGCCAGCCCGGATCAGCGCCCGCACCAGCGCCAGATGGGTGTTGGGATTTGCTTCGGCCCATTCTGCGGTGACGCCGAAAACTTTTTCCGGGTTGTTTTTCCAGATTTCATTATCGGTAATCACCGGAATGCCAATGCCCTTGGCGACGGCCTGCTGATTCCACGGCTCGCCCACGCTATAACCATTAATGGTGCCAGCTTCCAGGGTGGCGGGCATTTGCGGCGGCGGCGTTACCGACAACAACACATCCGCCTGGATCTGCCCGGTAATGTCGGACGCAGAATAATAGCCCGGATGGATGCCACCCGCCGCCAGCCAGTAACGCAATTCATAATTGTGCGTTGAAACCGGAAACACCATAGCCATTTTGAAGGGCTTGCCCTCGGCCTTGAATTTTTCGATCACCGGCTTCAGATATTCCGCCTTGATCGGATGTTTGGGTTTGCCATCTTCCATTGGCAGGTTTGGCTTCATCATGGCCCAGACTTCGTTCGATACCGTCGTGCCGTTGCCATTCAAATCCATGCTGAAAGCCGTGACAATATCCGCCCTGGTGCCAAAACCAATGGCCGCACCCAGCGGCTGCCCCGCCAGCATATGCGCGCCGTCCAACTCGCCGGTGATCACCCGGTCCAGCAGCACCTTCCAGTTGGCCTGCGGTTCCAGCGTAATATAAAGCCCCTCATCCTCGAAATAGCCTTTTTCATAGGCAATCGCCAGCGGCGCCATATCGGTCAGCTTGATAAAGCCAAGCTTGAGTTCAGGCTTTTCCAGTGCCAGCTTTTCCGCCAACCCCGGGCTGATTGCTGATAAACTCATCATTATGGTTGCGGCAATATTTAGTAATTTACGCATGCATTTTACTCCCATATTGACTGCCAATGCAGCCGGATAGCAGGGTGCAGTGCAACATGCGTGCCAATAAAATTCGCATTGATTAAGATGGGGTACGAGGTGCCGACGTCCAGAAAATAGGCAAACTAATGTACTGGATGCTCCATTTACCTGCATCACATGCTACAAGATGGGAAATGCTGAGGAGACGTAACGATGGAACCCATTGAATATATGCGCATGACGCGCGAGCTTTATTCCAGTCTTGGTCATCAACCCTATGGCTGGTGTATTGCGGACAGCCCGCCTGCTTTTACCAGGCTGAAAAAGCCGCTATCAAAAAGCCGCATCGGCCTGCTGGCGACGGCGGGTGCCTATGTGGTGGGCCAGCGCGCCTATCATTATAAGGATGACACCTCAATCCGCAGGATCGCCAAATCCACACCGACGGAAAATATTCATTTCGCGCACATTACTGAAAACTATCTGCCCGATCCCCGGCGCGACCCGAATTGCGTATTTCCGATTGACGCGCTGCGTACGCTGGAGACCGAAGGCTTTATCGGCTCACTGGCTGATGATCTGTTTTCCTGCATGGGCGGCGTTTATTCGCAACGCCGGGTGCATGCTGAACTCATACCAGCGCTCAGCGAAGCGTTCCGCGAGCAGCAGGTCGATGCTGTGCTGCTGGTGCCGATGTGCCCGGTCTGTCATCAAACCGCAAGCCTGATCGCGCGCCATCTGGAAGCAGAAGGCACCCCCACCATGGTCATGGCCAGTGCGCTGGATATCGTCAAGGCCGGGCGCGCGCCCCGCATCAGCTTTGTCGATCACCCGCTGGGGCATACGGTGGGTAAACCGTTTGAGAAGGCGGAGCAACTGGATATTGTGCGGCGCGGACTGTCGGGAATTGAGACCATGACCCAGCCGGAACAGGTTGCGGTGATGCCCAGCCGCTGGGCCGAAACCGAAGACTGGAAAGCCGAAGAATGGAAAAAAGGCGGCGCGGGCGGCAAGGATGAACGCAGGCCCCGCGACGGCACGCCACAATATCAGACCGAACAGGACCGCATTCTGGCAGAGACGGAGAAAGTCTGAGTTCATTTGCCAATCCATCCGCTGGTGGCGTAGACTGCACGCCCGCTGGTGAAACAAAAACAATAAAATAATAACAGGGAGAAAATAGAATGAGTGGCGAACAGACAGGCGCGTTGTCGGGCATCCGGGTTATCGATATGGCGACACTGCGCGGCGAAATGGCCGGCCGGTCACTCGCCGATATGGGGGCCGAAGTCCTCAAGATTGAGCCGCCAGAAGGCGCCGCCGCCCGTTTTCAACCGCCGTTTCGCAAAGGCCGCGAGGGCGACGCAGAAGGATCGCTGTATTGGGCGGCCCTTGGCCGTGGCAAGCGCAGCATCGTGGTTGATCTATCCAAACAGGCCGAACGCGACCAGTTGAAAAAGCTGATCGCAGGCGCCGATGTGCTGATCGAATCGTTCGATCCCGGCTACATGAAAACCCTGGGAATGGATTACGCCACGCTAAAGGCGCTGAACCCCGCGCTGATTTATGTGTCGATCACGCCGTTCGGCCAGACCGGGCCGTTCGCCATGGACCCGGCCACCGACCTGACGATTGAGGCCGCGTGTGGCCTGATCAATCTACAGGGCGATGGTGATCGTCCGCCGCTGCCGGTTGGTTTTCCCCAGGCGGCCTTTCATGCCGGCATGGTTGCCGCCGCCGACACCGCCATTGCGCTGAATGAGCGGCAGAACTCGGGACTTGGACAGCAGCTTGATGTGTCGATGCAGACCGCGATGATGCTGACCCTGATGAACGCGCAAAGCTTTCCAACCGCCGAAAAGCGTGACATTCCGGGCTTTGGCATGGAACGCAATCTGCCCAAGCCGCCCGCTACCCCTGGCTTTGATGTGCCGGGGCTTGTCACCGTGGCGGATGGCTATGTCACCAATCTGATGGCTTCTGTGGGCCCGACGGTGCGCGCGCTGGGCGAAGTCGTTAACTGGCGCGTTGAGGTTGAAGGCCCGCTGCCCGCGCATCTCCCGGATATTGACTGGAACAAATGGCCGCAGGAACGCAAAGACGGCAAGATCACCATCGAGCAAGTAAATGAAGGCGCGCAGATTGCCCTGAAATTCCTCAGTACACGGAAAAAACAGGAAATTTTTGACCGCGCGCTGGAACACGGCCTGCTGAACGTGCCGGTCTACACCACCACCGATCTGCTTGCCGATGCGCAACTTGAATCGCGCGAATTGTGGGAAAAAATTGATGGCTAGGTTTATCCCAAACCCTGTATCCGCCTGTCGCGCACCAAAGCGGTTACCCATCGCCCGGCCCCCAGGCTGGGTGAGGCGCAGGCGCTGCTGAATGGCCCGGCACGCGATACGGCCGCGCCAAAGGTTCCGGCCAGCCCGCGCGGCAAACCGTTCGCGGGCATCAAGGTTGCCGACTTCGCCTGGGTTGGCGTAGGCCCGATTATTTCCAAGGCGCTGGCGGATAATGGCGCCACCGTGGTGCGCATCGAAACCTCCAAGCGTCCTGATGTGCTGCGCATGGCCGCGCCCTATTTCAAACGCGAGTTTAATTTCAATTCCAGCCAGTTCATGGGCAATTTCAACAGTTCAAAGCTGGGCATGGCGCTGGATATGTCCACCGATGATGGCCGCGCCATCGCCAAGAAAATGGTTGGCTGGGCCGATGTCATGCTGGAAAGCTTTACCCCCGGCACGATTGGCCGGTTTGGCCTGGACTGGGAAACCGTCAGCAAGGACCGCCCTGACATGATCATGCTGAGCACGTGCCTGTATGGCCAGACCGGCCCGCGCAAGCATTTTGGCGGCTTTGGCAATCAGGGCGCGGCGCTTGCCGGGCTGCATGGCATTACCGGCTGGCCGGACCGCCCGCCCGCAGGTCCTTATGGTGCGTATACGGACTTTATCACACCACGCTTTGGCGCGCTGGCGCTGGCTGCGGCAATCTATGAACGATCCAAAAGCGGCAAAGGCCAATATGTGGATATTTCCCAGGTCGAGGCCGGCATTCAGTTCATCGAACCGCTGATGCTGGACGCCGCCGAGAATGGCGTCAGTGCGCCCGCAGCCGGGCTGGACAGCCTGTCACAATGCCCGCATGGCGTCTATCAGACCGCAGGGATTGAGCGTTATGTGGCGATCTCTGTCGCCAGCACCGCACAGTGGCGCGCGCTGCGTGACTTTGCAGGCTTCACGCAATTTTCCGACGCCCGCTATGACAGCGCCAAAGAACGCCTTGCCGCGCGCGATAAAATCGAGGCCGCGATGCGCGACTTCTGCTCCGGCAAGCCGCCCTTTGCTTTCGTGACGCAGTTACGCGCGGCTGGCGTTCCCGCCGCCGTCGTGATGCGCGGCAGCGATCTGTACGAAGACCCGCAGCTTATCCATCGCGGCTATTTCGTCACCCTGAAACACGGCTTCATGGGGGACATGCTGTATGACGGCTATCCCACTTTGTTCTCGGAAACCCCGGTAAAACTGAGCAAAGCGGCGCCGATGCTGGGCGAAGACACCCATCATGTAATGAAAGAGTTCCTCAAATACCCGGAAGAAGAAATCACCCGCATGAAAAAAGCCGGGGTGTTTGTGTGAGGGCTAAAAAACTTTCACCCCGCGAAATCCGGCGCGTTGGCGTCGCGGGGTGAAATTACGGCGGGCGGCGTTGGCCACTGAATGGCGAACGCCGGATCGTTCCAGCGTACGGTGCGTCCGGCGTCCGGCTCAAAAAATCCGCCCATGTGATACAGCAGTTCCGTATCATCGCTCAGGCTGATAAAGCCGTGCGCGATGCCTGCGTCGATATATAACGCCCGGCCATTTTGCGCACTTAATTCCGCCGATTCCCACTTGCCGAATGTGGGCGAGCCGTCGCGCACATCCAGCGCCACATCATAAATCGCCCCACGAATGCAGCGCACGATTTTTGGTTCCGGCGCGCTTATGTCCTGATAATGCATGCCGCGCAAGGTGCCGCGTTTCAGGTTTTGCGACAGATTGGTTTGCACGGTGTGAAACGCAATACCGGCGGCGGCCAATTCGCGTTCGCAATAGCTGCGCATAAAGCCGCCACGTTCATCGCGCTGCCATTGCGTGTCAATTATGGAAACGCCAATTATAGAACTGGGCGTAACGCGCATCGTCTCAATCCAGTATCCGCAGCATTGGGATAGGTATTACGAATTTTCCGCCCCACGCCGCAATGCCAGCCATATTCTTGCAGATTTCATCCGCCAGATTCCACGGCAGGATCAGCACATAATCCGGCTTCGCAGCAAAGATCGCGTCCGGCGCATGAATGGGAATCCGGCTGCCAGGCAGATAGCGGCCCTGCTTATGCGGGTTGCTATCCACGACAAATTCAATCTGTTCCGCCGTCACGCCACAATAATTCAGCAGCGTATTGCCCTTGGCGGCGGCGCCATAGGCGGCGACTTTTTTCCCCTGGCGCTTTGCGTCATTGAGAAAATCCAGCAGCGCCTGTTTGACTTTTTCGGCGCGGGCGCCAAAGCCGCGATAGGTCTCCAGAACGTCCATCCCCGCATCCTGTTCGCGCACGCGCGCATCCATCAGATTTTCGCTGGTCTCATATTCTGCACCCACATGACACACATAAACCCGCAGACTGCCGCCATGCGTGGACAAGGTTTCCACATCAAAGGCGCGCAACTGATGCGCCGCCAAAATGCGTTCAACCGTACCCAGCGAAAAATACGAATAATGCTCATGATAGATGGTGTCGAACTGGTTTTCCGCAATCAGGCGCATCACATGCGGAAATTCAATGGTCCAAACGCCTTCGGGTTTCAGCAGCACGGCAAAGCCCGCGACAAAATCATTTATATCCGGCACATGCGCCAGCACATTATTCGCCACCATCAAATCGGCGCCATGCCCCAGCGCCTTTAAGCGTCGCGCTGTATCTGTTCCAAAAAACGCAACCTCGCTGGGCACACCCAATTCCCGCGCCGCCTTCGCCACATTGGCCGCCGGTTCAACACCCAGCACCCCAATGCCCGCCGCTAAAAAATGCCGCAGCAGATACCCGTCATTACTGGCAACCTCAACCACCTTGCTGTTGCCATCAAGCGCAAAGCGTTCAATCATCGCCTGCGCATAAATCCGCGCATGCTCAACCCAGCTCGCGGAATAAGAAGAAAAATACGCATAGTCACTGAAAATTTCTGTCGCCGGAACAACCGCGTCCACCTGCACCAGAAAGCATGCGCCACACACCCGCGCATGTAACGGATAGGTTGGATCGCTCTGCGACAGCGCGTCCTGCGCGACATAGGAATTTGCCAATGGCGTACTGCCCAGATCAATAAAACTGTGGCTCAGGGGCGCACGGCAAAATCGACAGGTTGGGACCGACGCAGACATAGCGTAACTCACGCCCAAACCCGCCACGGCGGATTACCTTCCGTCCACAGACGTTCCAGTAATTGTTTGTCGCGCAGCGTATCCATGGCATGCCAAAAACCGGAATGTTCATAGGCCGCCAATTGTCTCTCACGCGCCAGTCCTTCCATCGGCGCTTTTTCCCAGAATGTCGTATCATCATCAATGCGATCAATTACATCAGGATTTAACACAAAAAATCCACCATTGATCATGCCACCATCACCCGGTGGTTTTTCACTGAATGTCTTCGCCATCCCGTTCTGAACATCCAGCGAACCAAAACGGCCCGGCGGGTGCACGGCGGTAACCGTTGCTTCCACCCGCATCTTATTGTGAAAGGCAATCAAACCTGAAATATCTATATCTGCCAGACCATCGCCATAGGTCATGCAGAACGGTTCGACGGGATCAAGATGATCCGCAATACGTTTAAGCCGCCCGCCCGTCATGGTGTTTTCACCTGTATCGACAATCGTAATGCGCCACGGCTCCGCATCGCCTCTGTGATAGGTAATGCTGTTAGCGCGCAGATCCACGGTCACGTCGGAGGCGTGCAGCACATAATTGGCGAAATATTCCTTGATCATATAGCCGCGATACCCGGCGCAGATCACAAAATCATTCAGCCCATAATGGCTGTACAGCTTCATAATATGCCACAGCATGGGCCTGCCGCCCACTTCGATCATCGGCTTGGGGCGCAGATGCGATTCTTCTGATATGCGGGTGCCAAGACCTCCCGCAAGAATGACTGTTTTCAACTACGGGCCTTTCACATAATGCCAAAGCAGTATCCGGTTATATAGGACCGGATATTACTCAACTATTGCTGATCGGCCAGTAGTTTTTCTGAAAGCGGCATTAATAGCCCGCCGCATGGCCCAGTGACGGCTGATCCCAGACGGAGCCATCGGTTTGATCTTCCACATCCTGGGTCTGATCTGGCGCCAGAAGCTTGCGCATACCCCCGGTGATATAGTCGCGGCAGACGCCCGCCAGCGCCTTGCGATCGGGAAATTCATGTGCCGACAATGCCGGATGAAAATGCATGCGCGCCGGTGCGTTGGCCCGCCCCAGCACCGACCACAGATGCGGCAGCATGGCCATTTCGCCATACCAGGCCAATGATTCATCCGCCCCGCCCCGCACCAAATCGGGATAGGCGATGGTGATGGGCTGTATCCTGACCTGCGGCAATCCATCTACGGCAGCGAGCAGTGCTGATTTGAAGGGTAACAATTTCCCCCCACAGCCCGTCGTGCCTTCCGGGAATAAAATGACATTGCGGCCGGCTGCAAGCTGCGAGCGGATCATCTCCACCTCGCCACGGACTTGGGTGGCTTTTCTGGTGACGAAAATACACTGACGCATCCGCGCCAGACGACCGAACAAAGGCCAGTCCGCAACATCGTGCTTGGCGACAAACACCGCATCCACCATCGTCCCCAACACGATAATATCCAGCCAGGATACGTGATTGGCGACATAGAGAACCGGCCCGTCACAAAGCGGCTGCCCGAAGGACCGCAGATCCAGACCAAGAACAGCATGTACGGAACGGAACCACAGTGCCGCAACACGGCGTTGCGCGCCCGGTGTTCTGCCCAAACTGTAAAACGGCATGCAGAGGATAGTCACAACAAGAAATACAAACAGACGGGTTCCGGCTTGAATATTGCGGAATGTCTGCATTATACGGCATCCCGATAGCGCCGCGCGTAACTGGCGCTTAATTCGCCGGTCATAACCATCACGCAGATATCAACCGTATTGAAGGATTTATCGATGACCGCCCCGTCACCTACCATCGCTCCTGCACCGACATAACCACGAATCAGGGGGGGCATTTGCCGAAGTGCGTGACGCTTGTCGATGGCACTTTCACAACGGCGCTGCATTTTCACATATTGCCCGGCATGCGCATGCGGACGCAGCGCCTCTGGCGCCAGATGATTGGTGTAAAGAAATGTCAGCGCGTCAGCAGCATCTTCGGGATCAATTCCCGGAAAACTGGCGCATCCAAACATGATTTCAATCTGGTGTGCCGCAATATACTCACCCAGACCACACCATAACATATCCAGCACTGCGCGGTTGCGATATTCCCGGTGAACGCAGGATCGGCTGAGTTCAAGTATTTCACCTGGAAAGCTTCGGATCGCCCCCAGATCAAATTCGGATTCAGTATAAAAATTCTGATCCGCGCCCAGCACGTTGCGCCGTGTCAGGCGATAAGTTCCCACGACTGAGGGATTGCCCAGATCATCCGTAACCTGATTATCAAGCACCAGAAGATGGTCGCAAATCCTGTCAAAACAGTCCGCATCGCGGCGCTCGTTCAGTTTCCATGGGTTGGCGCGCGCACCCATCTCTTCATAAAATACATGATATCGCAGGCGTTGTGCAGATCGGACTTCGTTTTCATCCCGTGCCAGGCGGACATCGAATCGGGCATCACTACGTTTATTTTTACTGAGCATGTTGCTTTCCTTCTCCACGTTTGTTTGCTGTGAAGTCGAAGGCAGCTATGCAGGCTGATTGTGTAGTTTATGTCACGACGCAATGAATCCTTCGTGACAAATGGCAAATTAACCCTGAATTTCGTGGTTTTCTGACACTTTAGGCCGCATACGGATGGTTTTCCAAAGACTTTTCGCTGACAAAATAACCGCGCCCGCGACCATAAAATCTCCTCCCACGAACAAAATCTCCGCTGTTTTGCGAATCAGTGTCGGGCGGCACTCCACCAGATCACCAATGCGCGCCGGGGCCAGGAACGACGCGCTCATGGAAAGTGTCACCACATGGTCGCTGCCATTGGCCGCAAACGCGGCATGGGCCACTACCGTATCGGCAAAACTCATCAGCATCCCACCATGTGCGATACCGGCCATATTCGTGTGCGCCTCGCGCACCTGAAACGCATAGGATGCGGCGCCATCAGTTTCCGGCCGCTCATAAAATGGCCCGATGACATGCTCAAACGGATCTACCGGATTAAGGATGGGCAGATAACCCAGGGCCATTACGGCGCTTTCCCCGGTCATCTGGCTTTCAATACCTTAAAGATCCCCGATGATGTCATAATCAACTGACCCTGCACCCGGATTTCGCCGCTGGTGAATATCAGTGCGCTGGTTTTGCGGTTGACACGCGCTGTTGCCTCCAGCCACCCGCGCCCCGCCATGCCAATAAAATCACAATGCAGGGAAATGGTGCTGACCATTGCACCGCCCGCCTGCATTTCCGCCGCCCCCACATTGGCATTGTCAGAGATCGCCAACAGCATCCCGCCATGCACGGATCGCCCCCGGTTCAAGTGCGTATGCGCTATATTAATTAATAACGAGTATCCGGTATCCGTTGCACGCGCATAATACGGGCCTGTAAGTCGGCTAAACGGGCCCGCTGGCATCAGGCTATATTCCGGCGGCGGCATGATTTGGGCTGGTTCAAGCATTTGCTTTATTTATAGTAAGAGAATGTGCGATTCTAGCCCGGTTACGAGAATTAGGCTAGGGAGGGTCAACAATGAAATATCTGCATACCATGGTCCGGGTGAACGATTTGCAGAAATCGCTGGATTTCTATTGCGACAATCTTGGACTTGAAGAAAAAGGGCGCTTTGAGGTGAAAGAAGGCCGCTTCACACTGGTTTTCCTGGCCGCGCCCGGCAACGAAACCGCGCAGGTGGAATTGACCTATAACTGGGATCCCGAAACATTTGGCGAGGCGCGCAATTTCGGTCATCTGGCCTATGAGGTCGAAGACATCTATGCGGCCTGCGAGCGTCTGATGAAAGGCGGCGTCACCATCAACCGTCCACCCCGCGATGGCCGCATGGCGTTTGTGCGCTCGCCCGACAATATTTCCATTGAACTGTTGCAGGCCGGCAAGGCCCTGCCCCCGGCAGAACCCTGGGCCTCCATGCCAAACATAGGACACTGGTAAAATCAGGGCATGAACATCAACCCGCACCTTTCACCTGCGAGCCGCGCGCTGGTGACCGCACAAGCTATTGCAATCCCGTCAAGCAGGCAGCTTTTGCAGCGTCTGTTCCTGATTTATGTCGCGGGCGGATCGGCGGGTGTTTTTGTTACCATGCTGTTGGCCCTGCTGGGGTATGAATTCACCCTTCAGCAATGGATATCCGTTGGCCTGTTTGGGACGCCGGGCATTTTGCTCTATACATTTTTCGATCTTTGGCTGATCGCGCGACATTATCGCCCTCTGGGGGCTACCCTGAAACTGCTGGATGAGGGCAAGACGCCCGATCCGGTAACCCATTCACGCGGATTGGCGTGCGCCCTTAACCTGCCATTCCTGTCCTTTGTGCGTGTCAGCCTGCCGCATGCATTTGGCGCGGCCGCCACTGGTTTGTCCGCAATGTTTCTCGGCAACTGGCTGCTCGATAGCCAGTTTGCAACCTGGCAGATTGTTATCTTCAATGCGACGATCCTGCTTTTTGCAGCACCCGCACACGCCATTGTTGAATTTTTTGCGCTCTCGCGCACCCTGACGCCCGTCATCCGGCACTTGAGCACCTTTGAGGATGCCCTGCTTCCGGAGGATGCGGCAAAGCTTTTCGCGGTCCGGCTGCGCAACAAGCTAAGCTATCTGGCGGTGTTTGTTTCCACCCTGCCCACCATCTTTATTGCCGCCTCGATCATCCTGAAACTGAATTTGCTGGTTGAATCGCTTCATCTGTCGGTCAGTGACGCGGACCTGCAACCGATCTGGATATGGATCGGTAGCGCAGTGCTGATTGTGTCGCTGGGTTCTCTCGTAATGTCGGTGCTGACCGCCAATGAGGTGTCGCGCGCCGCACGGCAATTGGTGGACGCCATGAAGTCGGTCGAAAAGGGTGAACTGGATGTGCAGCTAACCGTTACCGGCACCGATGAATATGCCGAAATATTTCGCGGCTTCAATCTGATGATCACTGGCCTGCGCGATGAAGTGGCGATGCTGGAGCTGACCCACGATCTGTCCCGCGAACTGCATATTGATCTGCTGATTGCGCGCATCATGGGGGCCACAACGGAGCTGCTGGATGCGGACCGCGCCACACTGCTGCTGCATGATCAAAAAACCCGGGAGCTGTGGTCGCGCTACGCCGATGGCCTTGAAACCACCGAAATCCGCATTCCCGATACCAGCGGTGTCGCGGGGGATGTTTTTCTAACAGGTGTCACCGCCAATCTGAACGATCCCTATTCCGATCCACGCTTCAATCAGGCCGTGGACAAAAGCACCGGCTATCGCACCCGGAATATGTTGTGCATGGCGGTACCCAATAAATCGGGTGAACGCATCGCCGTCATTCAGGTGCTGAACAAACGGCGCCCCGGCGGCTTTACCGCAAAGGACGAAACCCGGCTCATGGCGTTCAGTTCGCAGATTGCCATCACGCTGGAAAACGCCAATCTGTTCGATGAAGTGCTGACCATCAGCAATTATAACGAAAATATCCGCGCTTCCAGTTCGAACGGTATTCTGACGATTGACATGGGCGGCGTGATCACCACGGCCAATCAGGCGGCGGTGGAAATTCTGCGTACCACCGAGGCCGAACTGATAAACCATACTGCGGCCAAATTTTTCGCACCGCATAATCAGTGGATGCTGGATTCGATCAAACGGGTACGTGAAACCGGTGCGCGCGACATATCGGTTGATACGCCGCTATTGTTTGCCGAGGGACGCGATGCGTCCATCAACCTGAAGGTTGCTCCATTACACGATCAGGAAAATCAGGTTATTGGTACGCTGATGCTGATCGAAGACATCTCCAACGAACAGCGCGTCAAGGCAACGATGGCGCGCTTCATGTCAAAAGAGGTGGCTGATCAGTTGCTGGCATCCGATGGCGGGCAACTGGAAGGCAAGAGCCAGCGCATCTCGATCCTGTTTTCGGATATACGCGGCTTTACCGGCCTGTCGGAAAGCCTGGGCGCTACCGGCACGGTATCGCTGTTAAACGAATATTTTGAAGAAATGGTCGAGGTGGTGTTTCGCCATCGCGGCATACTGGATAAATATATTGGCGACGCCATCATGGCGCTGTTTGGCGCGCCGTTCACATCCAACATGGATGCGGACAATGCGGTGACGGTGGCCAATGAAATGATGGCGGCGCTTCGCGTGCTGAACCAGCGCAGAATGGCCGCTGGCGGCGCGCCCCTCGATATCGGTATTGGCATCGGCACAGGCGAAGCCGTTATCGGCAATATCGGTTCCACCAAGCGGCTGGAATATACTGCTATTGGCGATTGCGTGAACATGTCATCGCGGCTGGAAGGCGCCACCAAACAATATGGCGTGCCAATTCTGATCAGTGAATTTACCGTCGCAGATTTACGCGCGCCGGCAAAACTGCGCGAGATTGATCTGATCCGGGTAAAAGGCAAGGATATTCCGGTGGCCGTGTATGAGGCGCTGGATCATTATACGCCGGACATTTTTCCCAATCTGGACGAAACCGTCGCCGCATTCAACGCGGGCATGAAGCATTACCGCGCACAGCAATTTTCCGTGGCCCAGACCTATTTCAAGGATGCGCTGCTTTCAAATCCCAATGACAAACCATCGCAGATATTTCTCGACCGCTGTGCTACGTTCCTGAACGCGCCGCCACCTGCTGACTGGGATGGCGTCTGGACCATGACAGAAAAGTGAGAATCGCAGAGTGCTGAAACTATCGCCTTATCTGCGCTATGTCATGTTATCGGCTATAGTGGTTCTAGTCATCATTGGCTACACAATCTATTGGTTCAGGCTGGCAGACAGCATTGAGCAGGGCGTCTCAAAATGGGCCGACGCGCGCCGCGCAGATGGCCTGGTGGTCGAATATAGCGCCCTGACCGTAACGGGCTTTCCCCTGCGCGTGCAGGCCCAGGTGACGAATGTGCGCCTTGCCGCCGCTGGCCAAAATCCCGGCTGGCAATGGCAATCTGAACTTCTGACCGGAAATGTACTGCCTTACAATCTCAATCATATTGTTCTCAGCACCACGTTGCCGCAAGATATCAGTCTGCGGATCAATGGTGGGGAGCTGGAACAGTATCGTCTTGAACCGCAGCGCGCTCTGGCCAGCCTCAAATTAAAGCGCGGAAAACTGTCGCGGATGGATCTGGATATTGAAGGCGGCACGTTAAAGGGCGGACGCTTCAAAGAAGGCGCCTTAACCCTGGGGCGGGTGCAACTGCATACCCGTGATGCAAAAAATAGCGAAGTTGAAGTAGAAGGCCTGCAAAGCCCAACCCTGTTCGACATTTCGCTAAAACTGGATAATCTGGATTATCCCGGCTTTGCCAATTCGGCGCTGGGGGCGCATTTGACGCGGCTTGCACTGACCAGCGCCGTTGAAGGTGCCTGGCCAGCCGCGAAGGGCGTTGATGGCATCCGTGAGTGGCGCGATGCGGGCGGCGTAGCTCAAATCAAAGCTGTCGAAACTGATTGGGGCCCGCTAAAGCTGAATGCGGCGGGAACCTTGGCGCTGGATGCCCAGGACCGGCTGATCGGCTCGCTGACCACCAATCTGCTGGGCTATGAAGACCTGATCAAGGGTCTGCAGGACGCGGGTCAACTCAACAAGGACGAAGCCCGCGCGGCCAATACTGGCCTTGGACTCATTGCGATGGCGGCGGGCGGGAAAAATGGCGAACTAAGACTGCCAATGGTGCTTCAGGATGGTGAAATGTTTGTCGGCCCGCTGCGCATCGCAAAACTGAAACCACTATTTTAAGGCGTCTTGTCCCCTGGCGGCGCCTTGCGCGCAGAACGTCCAAAATCGGGTTCCGCAGTATCCTGACCCGCTTCGATAATCTGCTTGCGGATAGTGCGGGTGCGGGTAAAGGCGTCGAACAGCGCATCGCCGTCACCCCATCGGATCGCGCGTTGCAGGGCGCTGATATTTTCTGAAAAACGCCCCAGCATTTCCAGCACCGCCTCGCGGTTATTCAGAAATATATCGCGCCACATGGTCGGATCACTTGCGGCAATGCGGGTGGAATCGCGAAATCCGCTGGCGGAATATTTGATCACTTCGCTCTGCGTCACTTCTTCCAGATCGGCCGCCGTGCCCACCATATTATAGGCGATCAGATGTGGCAGATGGCTGACCACCGCCAGCACCAGATCATGGTGCTCCGGCGTCATCGTATCCACATTACTGCCACAGCGTTTCCAAAAGCGGGTGAGTTGATCCACAGCAAGGCGATCCGCACCCGGCGGCGGTGTCAGAATGCACCAGCGATTATCAAACAGTTCCGCAAAACCCGATTCAGGCCCCGAATATTCGGTACCTGCAACCGGATGCGCGGGAATGAAATGCACACCTTCGGGAACGAACGGGCTGATATCGCGCACCACGGCGGTTTTCACCGACCCCACATCGGTAATAATGGCGCCCGGCTTTAGTGATCCCTGAATTTCCTGCGCCAATGCGCCATAGGTTCCAACCGGGGTACACAGAATCACCAGATCGGCATTCTTCACGGCTTCTGCTGCGGTTGCGGCAATACTGTCAACAAACCCAAGACGCGCGGCTGTCAGCCGGGTTTGTTCACTGCGCGCAGTACCCACAATATGCCCCACCAGCCCCGCGCGCTTCGCCGCCCACGCAATCGATGATCCAATCAGGCCAAGGCCGATTAGCGCGACGCGGTCAAAAGCACCATCAGACATGCGATTTGCCCTGCACAAAATTGCTCAGCACACGAATGACTTCCCGATTTTCCTGCTCTGTACCCACCGTTATCCGCAAACATTGTGGAAGGCCGTAACCTTCCATGCGCCGCACAATCAATCCGTTCTGGCGCAACCAGGCATCGGCGGCGGGCGCGTCACGACCAGCCTCGCTGGGAAAGCTAACCAGCAGAAAATTGGCGACGCTTGGATCACTGAACAGGCCAAGCTTCTGTAATTCATCGGCCAGCCAACCACGCCATTTTTCAGTATGCGCAACGACGCCATCCGTGAACGCCGTATCCTGTAACGCTGCAATCCCCGCCGCCTGTGCAGGCAGACTGACATTAAACGGCCCGCGCACCCGGTTCAGCACGTCGATCACATGCGCGGGGCAATAGGCCCAGCCCAGCCGCAACGCCGCCAGGCCGTATATCTTGGAATAGGTCCGCGTCATCACCACATTATCATGTGTCGAAACCATCTCGATCCCGGCTTCATAATCATTGCGGCGCACAAATTCGGCATAGGCCGCGTCCAGCACCAGCAGAATATCGTCACGCAACGCCGCACGTAACCGGCGCACCTCGGCAGCCGTGACATAGGTGCCGGTCGGATTATTCGGATTGGCCAGAAACAGAATGCGCGTCGCGGGCGTCACACAGGCCAGCAATTCATCGACATGCGCCGTATGATCACGTTCGGGCGCTGCAACCGGTTTGGCGCCCGCCGCCAGTGTCGCAATCGGATAGATCGAAAAACCGTGCGCGCTATAGACCATTTCATCGCCCGGCCCCAGATAGGCCTGACACAACAGATGCAGCAACTCATCCGATCCATTGCCGCAGATAATGCGATCCGCCGCCAGCCCATAATGCGCCGCAATCGCCATGCGTAGATCGGTGGACGCGCCGTCTGGATAGCGGTGTAACTTCGCTGCCGCCGCCTGATAGGCCGCCACCGCCTTTGGACTTGGCCCCAGCGAGGATTCGTTGGACGACAATTTACAGGCATCTGCAATGCCCGCAAGTTTGGATACGCCAACCTCATAAGGTTTGACGTTCATTATGCCGGGCTTTGGTTTGATCGGGCTCACAGACTTATCCAAACCCTATGACGGCAGTTGCAGCGGCATTGCATAACCGCCTGCCACCACAATACGCTCCAACAGTTTTTCTTCCGAGTTTACCGCCCGGATCAATCGGATATCCGTATCCGCAATATAGCCGGGTGTGTCGAACAGCATCAGGCGCTTGTCCTGTTTATCGGTGTCCAGCGGCCTGCATTCAATGCCATTATCCAGCAACAGGCGCCGCACGGCCGCACGGCTCATCTCATTGCGGCAAAATGCCAGCAGAAAACTATGGTCATCGCCGGTGTCTTCCCGGTCGATCGGCGCAACCGCCACCGCGTCACACGAAGCCTGACCCTCGCCGCGCAGGAATGGCAGGCGCGCCACGATGCGGATGCTTTTATGCGCCAGTGCCGGCCACCAGTCTGCGCCGGGATCACCACCGCCCGGAAGTGGCAACACGCCTACCACGCCCTTGCCCTCACCGACGCGCTGCAAAACCTGCGCGGCACTATTGTAAAGCGTGGAAGGCGCCACCGAACCAAAATGCCAGCGCGCCACATCCAGATAGTTTGCCGAATCGTTAGAGCCGAATATGGCGACCTCAAACGGCCCCTGCATACCACTGGAGGCTGTAATTAACTCCCGCCACATACGGCCAATGGCGGCAACGGGGAAATTACCGCTGTGGCGGGCAACCAGGCGGCGCAAAATCTTTGCCTCGCGTCCTGGCCGCATCGCAAAAACTGGCTGTTCCGGCTGTTCAGCGGCCTTGGCTTTGGCAATATTCTGCACAATCTCTGCCCTGCGCAGGAAAAGATCGTGGGCCGCATCATCGATCTGGTCGATTTCGGCACGAAGTTTGGCAAGAAAATCAGTATTATCCGTCATGTCTGTATTACTATGAGCTAAAATTCGAAGAGATTGGTTTGTGCCCTGTTGTTTAGGCCCCAATGGCGAGAGACGCAAAGGATTTTGGGCTGGAAATACCCCTGCAATCGAGTAAAACGCATTATAACAATAACCTGCATCACCAAAAACACCGGAAAAACAGCAAAATGACGGAAACTTATGTAATTCTTGGGGCTGGCCACGCCGCCGGTCAAGTGGCGCAAAGCCTGCGCAGTTCCACGTGCGGCTTTACCGGGCGTATCATTATGATCGGCGAAGAGCCCTATCTTCCCTATCAGCGCCCGCCCCTGTCGAAGAAATTTCTGGCCGGCGAGATGGATCTGGAGCGGGTCTATTTCAAACCGCCATCGTTCTATGAAAAATTCAATATCGAGACGATGCTGAATTGCCAGGCGGCCAGTGTCGATCGCAAAACAAAACAGATCACGCTGCGTGATGGCCGCGCAGTGAACTATGACAAACTCATTTTCACCACCGGCTCACGGGTTCGCACCATTGCGGCGCCTGGGGTTGATCTGCCCGGTATTTTTTATCTTCGTACCGTCGATGACGTAGAGTCCATCCGCGCCGCTCTCAAACCCGATAGCAAACTGGTGATCGTTGGCGGCGGCTATATCGGACTTGAAGTTGCCGCCGTAATGGTCTCACGCGGGCTGGACGTGACGGTCGTTGAAATGGCCCCCACCGTTTTGGCGCGCGTGGTGGACAAGCAGGTCGCGGAATATTTCGCCGACGTGCATCGCAAGGCCGGTGTGAAAATCGAAAATGGCGTCGCCGTGCAGGGCTTTGCCGGCAAGGGTAAACTGGAACGGGTTCTGTGCGCCGATGGCCGTGAATTTCCAGCCGACGTCGTGATCATTGGCGTCGGCATTGTGCCCAATGTCGAACTGGCACAGGCCGCCGGACTAGCCTGCGACAATGGCATTATGGTGGATGAATTTGGCCGCACAGCAGACCCGGATATTTTTGCGGCCGGTGATTGCGCCAATCATCCCAACCGCCTGATGGGCCGCCGGTTGCGTCTGGAATCCGTGCATAACGCGCTGGAGCAGGGCAAGACCGCAGCGCTGGCCATGTGCGGCAAGCTGGTCGAATATGCCCAGATACCCTGGTTCTGGTCCGATCAATACGATCTTAAATTACAGATCGTCGGCATTTCCGGCACACATGACAAAGTAATCATTCGCGGCAACATGGCAAAACACGCCTTCGCCGCATTCTATCTGCAAGGCAATGTCATCACCGCCGTCGACGCCATAAACAGCCCGCAGGAATTCATGGCGTCCAAAGCATTGGTCGCCAATAAAACCCCGATTGATCTGGAAAAACTTGCCAACCCGGAAGTGCCGATGAATGCGGTTGCCGCCTAGTACTGATGCTCCGGCATCCGCACGACAAGACCATCCATTTCTTTGGAGACCTTGATCTGGCAGCACAGGCGGCTGTTTTCTTTTACCGCCGAGGCAAAATCGAGCATGCTCTGCTCCATCTGCTCCTTGGTGCCGGTTTTGCTGACCCAGGCCGCATCCACATAGACATGGCAGGTGGCGCAGGCGCAGGCCCCGCCGCAATCGCCGTCAATACCGGGGACCAGGTTTTGTACCGCGCCCTCCATGACCGACAGGCCTTCGGCCACGTCCACAACATGTTCCGCGCCGCTAAATTCGATATAGGTAATTTTCGGCATTTTCCTGTCGCTTTTTTAATGATGGTGCGGCTGTATATGGCATCCTGTGTGGCAGGTCAATACGCCCTGGTTGAGGGTTGCAGTAGCCTGAATATTATAGCGTAAAAATTATAAGGGGAATGGACACAATATGAGCAAGGCCGAATTCGAGAAAATCATACAGGCGATCACCGCCCTTGCCCGCACCCATATTGCCGGGCGCGAGGAACTGTATGATCCGGCCCAGCCGTTTCCGTTCGATATCTGGGCCGAGATGGGCCGGTGCGGCATGCTGGGCCTTGGGTTGCCGCGCGAATATGGCGGTGGCGGCATGGGCTATGCCGGGCTGGTGGCCGTGAGTGCGGCGTTTGTGCGGGCGGGGCGCAATCCGGGGCTGGCGTCGGCCTGGCTCAGCCATACGCTGATCGGGCGGCTGATCATCGCGCAAAGCGGCGACGAAGCGCAGAAACGCGAATATCTGCCCCGACTGGCGACCGGCGAACTGACGGCGGCAGTAGCGATTTCGGAGCCCAATGCCGGGGCACATCCCAAGCGGCTGGCTTCCACGGCACGGCGCGAAGGTGATTTCTGGGTGCTGAACGGCGAAAAGGCCTGGCTGACCAATGGCCCGATTGCCGGGCTGTATATTGTACTGGCAATCAGCGAAATGACCGGCGAGCGCAAGCAGTTCAGCGCCTTTCTGGTTCCGCGCGACGCAAAGGGCCTGAGCCAGACCGATGCCGGGGCAATAGATTTCCTGCGTCCTACCCGGCATGGCGGTCTGATCCTGCGTGACGTGCGAGTTCCGGCCGCCAGCATGCTGGGCGCGCCCGGACTGGCGTTTGAGACCATCTCAAAACCCCTGCGCGAGGTGGAAGACGTGCTGGGCCTGGGCATGGGACAGGGCGGGCGCAAGGCGCTGCTGGACCTGCTGATTGAAGCGATCCAGGCCGCCGGTTTGGCCCCATCCGAAGAACAATTTAACATGCTGGGGGGCCTGGATGCCGCACAGTCGGCTCTGCACATCTTAACTACCGTTCTGTCAGAAGGCCTCGACCAGGGGGCCGGATTTGACCCCACGGCCCCGTTGCTGGCCGCCCGCAGCCTGTCGCGGCAATTCCTAACGGACTTCGAAATCTGCCTCAAATCCGTGCAAATCCCCAAAAATATCGAACTTTTGCGGCTTTTTCGGGATTTAACCAAATCTGGAGGCTTGGCGTCCAACGTAGACCGCGCTAAACAGGGGAAGTTAGGACAATCTCTGATAAGGAAAGTGGATTAAAGTGACATTAGCAAACGCGAAATTGAGCACCGGCGCCAAAACAGATTCCATCGAGGCCATCACGGCCGGATTTGAGGCATTGGGCTATATCACCAATCCGCAGATCGCCACGTCGATCTATCTGGCGCAAAATCTGGAAAAGCCGTTGCTGGTCGAAGGCCCCCCCGGCGTCGGCAAGACCGAACTGGCGATTGCCACCGCGAAATATCTTGGCCTGCCGCTGGTGCGCCTGCAATGTTACGAAGGGCTGGACGAATCCAAGGCGCTGTATGAATGGAAATATGGCAAGCAATTGCTGTACACGCAAATTCTGCGCGAGACGCTGGGCGAAGTGCTGCAGGGCGCCAAGGGCCTGTCGGAATCCATGGCGCGGCTGCATCAGTTTTCCGACGTGTTTTTCTCCGAACAGTTTCTCGAAGAACGCCCGCTGATGAAGGCCATGCGTGCGCCCGCCGGGGCCGTGCTGCTGATTGACGAACTGGAC
>CAMTVX010000109.1:0-6901 GCA_947085295.1 uncultured Alphaproteobacteria bacterium
GAGGGAGTTGGGGGAGCAGATCGAGAGCGCCTTGCCGCAGGCGGTCAGCGCCACCGCAATTGCGCATGGCGAACTGACCGTGCATACGGATGCGGCGCATCTGCCGGCGCTGCTGGCTTTTCTGCGCAACGATCCCAATTGCCGCTTCAGCCAGCTGATCGATATTACCGCCGCCGATTATCCCGGCCGCGCGGCGCGCTTTGATCTGATTTATCATTTGCTCAGTGTGCATCAGAACCAGCGTGTGCGGGTCAAGCTGCCTATCGCCGAGAATGCGGCGGCGCCCAGCGTGATTGCGCTTTTCCCCTGCGCCAACTGGTATGAACGCGAAGTGTTCGATATGTTTGGCATCGCCTTTACCGGTCATCCCGACCTGCGGCGGCTGCTGACCGATTACGGCTTTGAGGGGCATCCGCTGCGCAAGGATTTTCCGCTTACCGGATTCGTTCAGGTGCGCTATGACGATGAACGCAAACGCGTGGTCAACGAACCGGTGATGCTCACCCAGGAATTCCGCGCGTTTGATTTTGTCAGCCCCTGGGAAGGCGGGGAATATGTATTACCGGGCGATGAAAAGGCCACCCCCATCGTCACCCGTACAGGCGTCAAACCGTGACTGAAACATTCGATCCCGACAATCGCAAATTCCATCTGAATTTCGGTCCGCAGCATCCGGCGGCGCATGGCGTGCTGCGCATGATTCTGGAAATGGATGGCGAGATTGTCACCCGCGTCGATCCGCATATCGGGCTGCTGCATCGCGGCACCGAAAAACTGATCGAACATAAAACCTATTTGCAGGCGGTGCCCTATTTCGACCGGCTGGATTATGTCGCGCCGATGAATCAGGAACATGCCTATGCGCTGGCGGTGGAGCGCCTGCTGGGGCTGGAAATTCCGCCGCGCGGGCAATATATCCGCGTGCTCTATTCCGAAATCGGACGGCTGCTTAATCATCTGCTGAACGTCACCACCCAGGCGATGGATGTGGGCGCGCTGACCCCGCCTTTGTGGGGCTTTGAAGAACGCGAAAAGCTGATGATTTTTTACGAGCGGGTGTCGGGCTCGCGCATGCATGCGGCCTATTTCCGGCCCGGCGGCGTGCATCAGGATATGCCGGCCGGCCTGGCCGAAGATATTTACGCCTTCTGCGAACAGTTCCCCAGGGTCATTGATGATATTGAAGGGCTGCTGACCCATAACCGCATTTTCAAGCAGCGCAATGTCAATATCGGCGTCGTCAGCCTGCAGGATGCGCTCGACTGGGGCTTTACCGGCGTCATGCTGCGCGGCAGTGGCGCCGCGTGGGATCTGCGCCGCGCGCAGCCCTATGAATGTTACAATGATCTGGAATTTCAGGTGCCCATCGGCAAGAACGGCGATTGTTACGACCGCTATCTGTGCCGGGTCGAGGAAATGCGCCAGAGCACGAATATCATGATGCAATGCATTAAAAAAATGCCCGCCGGGCCGGTGTCGGTGAATGACGGCAAGGTGGCGCCACCCAGCCGGGGCGAAATGAAACGCTCGATGGAAGCGCTCATTCATCACTTTAAGCTGTACACGGAAGGTTATCATGTGCCGGCCGGCGAAATATACGCCGCCGTCGAGGCGCCCAAGGGCGAATTTGGGGTCTATCTGATTGCCGATGGCAGCAATAAACCCTATCGCTGCAAACTGCGCGCGCCAGGTTTCGCGCATTTGCAGGCCATGGATTATCTGTGCACGGGGCATATGCTGGCGGACGCATCGGCGATACTGGGTTCACTTGATATTGTGTTTGGGGAGGTGGACCGGTGAGTGTGCGGCGGCTATGTGCGGATCAACCTGCGAGTTTTGCGTTTACGCCAGAAAATCTTGACTGGTGCGCAAAGGAAATCAAGAAATACCCCGAAGGCCGTCAGGCCAGCGCGGTGATTGCGCTGTTGTGGCGCGGCCAGGAACAAAATGGCGGCTGGGTGACAGAGCCGATGCTGCGCACTGTCGGCGACATGCTGGCCATGCCCTATATTCGCGTGCTGGAGGTCGCCACTTTTTACACCATGTTCAATCTGGCGCCGCGCGGAAAATATCTGTTGCAGGTGTGCAAGACCACGCCCTGCTGGCTGCGCGGATCCGATGATGTGACGGCCGTGGTTAAAAATAAACTGGGTGTTGCGCAGGGCGAGATCACCAAAGACGGACTGTTTTCCTGGATGGAAGTGGAATGTCTGGGCGGCTGCTGTAATGCGCCGGTCATTCAGGTCAATGATGATTATTACGAAGATCTGGATGCGGCAAAAACCGAAGCGCTGCTGGATCAGCTTGCGCGCGGCGAACAACCGAAAATTGGATCGCAAACCGGCCGCCGCAGTTCTGAGCCTGCGGGCGCGCGCACCAGCCTTTTGGGCGGAGACCGCTGATGTTGCAGGATAAAGACCGCATTTTTACCAATCTCTATGGCTTTGACGATTGGGGCCTGGAGGGCGCGCGCAGACGCGGTGACTGGGACAATACCAAGGTGCTGCTGGAAAAAGGCCGCGACTGGATTGTGGATGAAGTAAAGGCGTCAGGCCTGCGCGGGCGCGGCGGTGCGGGCTTTTCAACCGGCCTGAAATGGTCGTTCATGCCCAAGGTGAATGATGGCCGCCCGCATTATCTGGTGGTCAATGCGGATGAGTCTGAACCCGGCACCTGCAAGGACCGTGAAATTCTGCGCAACGATCCGCACAAATTGGTCGAGGGTTGCCTGATAGCGGGCTTCGCGATGGGTGCGCATGCGGCCTATATTTATGTGCGCGGCGAATTTATTCTGGAACGCAAGCGTTTGCAGGCAGCGGTCGATCAGGCTTACGACGGCGGATTGCTGGGCGACAATGCCTGTGGTTCGGGCTGGAAGTTTGATGTGTATGTGCATCACGGCGCGGGCGCCTATATTTGCGGCGAGGAAACCGCGTTGCTGGAAAGCCTGGAAGGCAAAAAAGGCCAGCCCCGCTTAAAGCCGCCATTCCCCGCCAATATGGGTCTGTATGGTTGCCCGACGACGGTCAATAATGTCGAAAGCATTGCGGTTGCGCCCACTATTTTGCGGCGCGGCGCTGCATGGTTCATGGGCTTCGGGCGGCCCAATAATTCCGGCACCAAGGTCTATTGCATTTCCGGGCATGTCAACAATCCGTGCAATGTCGAAGAAGCCATGAGCATTCCACTGCGTGAACTGATCGAAAAACATGCGGGTGGCGTGCGCGGCGGCTGGGATAATCTGCTGGCGGTCATTCCCGGCGGGGCCAGCGTGCCGATGATTCCAAAATCCATCTGCGATACGGTGCTGATGGATTTCGATGCGCTGAAAGAAGTGCGCTCGGGTCTGGGTACGGCGGCGGTGATTGTCATGGATAAATCTACCGATCTGATCAAGGCCATCGCGCGCCTGTCGGCATTTTACAAACATGAAAGTTGCGGCCAGTGCACGCCGTGTCGCGAAGGTACCGGCTGGATGTGGCGGGTAATGGAACGCATGGTGACAGGCGATGCGGACGTGGCGGAAATCGACATGCTTCTGGACGTCAGTACACGGATTGAAGGGCACACCATCTGTGCTCTGGGTGATGCTGCCGCCTGGCCGATCCAGGGCCTGATCCGTCATTTCCGGCCCGTGCTCGAAGAACGCATATTAAATAACCGGGTCAAGCGCTCCGGCAAGATTGCGGCGGAGTAGACATGCCAAAACTGACCATAGACGGAATTGAAGTAGAGGTTGAACCGGGCACCAGCCTGTTGCAGGCGTGCGAGGCGGCGGGCAAGGAAATTCCGCGTTTCTGCTATCATGAACGGCTGTCGATTGCCGGTAATTGCCGCATGTGTCTGATCGAGGTTGAAGGCGGCCCGCCCAAGCCGGTGGCCAGTTGCGCCATGCCCGCCGCCGACAAGATGGTGGTGCACACTGATTCGCCGATGGTGAAAAAGGCGCGCGAAGGGGTGATGGAATTTCTGCTGGCCAATCATCCGCTGGATTGCCCGATCTGCGATCAGGGCGGCGAATGCGATCTGCAGGATCAGGCGATGGGCTATGGGGTTTCCGGCTCGCGCTATTTCGAAAACAAGCGCGCGGTCGAAGACAAGAATATGGGGCCGCTGATCAAGACGGTGATGACCCGCTGCATTCACTGCACGCGCTGTGTGCGATTCACGACCGAAATTGCGGGTGTGTCTGAACTGGGCGCCACCGGGCGCGGCGAAGATATGGAAATCACCACCTATCTGGAACAGGCGGTGCTGTCGGAACTGTCTGGCAATGTGATTGATCTGTGCCCGGTGGGTGCGCTGACCTCCAAGCCCTATGCGTTTTCGGCGCGGCCGTGGGAATTGACCAAAACAGAAACCATCGATGTTATGGATGCGGTCGGCAGCAATATTCGCGTCGATGCGCGTGGCGCGGAAGTGATGCGCATTCTGCCCGTCAATAATGACGATGTGAACGAAGAATGGATTTCCGACAAGACACGCTTCATCTGGGACGGGTTGAAACGCCAGCGTCTGGATACGCCCTATATTCGCGAGGGGGGCAAGCTGCGCCCGGCAAGCTGGAATGAAGCGCTGGCACTGGCCGCGCAAAAACTGAAGGCGGCAACGCCCGCAGGCATGGCGGCAATCGCGGGCGATCTGGCCTGTGCTGAATCCATGATGGCGCTGAAAGATTTGTGGGACAAATTCGGCAGCCCGCATCTTGATTGCCGTCAGGACGGCGCCAAGCTGGGTGCAGCGTCACGTGGCGATTATCTGTTCAATTCAAGCTTTGCCGGGATTGACGCGGCCGATGCGCTGCTGCTGATCGGCTGCAATCCGCGCTGGGAAGCCTCTGTGCTGAATGCGCGTATCGTACAGCGTTCGCGGCGCGGTAATTTTGCTGCGGCCAGTATCGGCGCGCCATTCAATAATAATTTTCCGTGTCAGTCACTGGGTGCCGGGCCACGCACGCTTCAGGATTTGCTGGATGGCAAGCATCCGTTCGCTGCCACGCTGCAACAGGCCAAACGCCCGATGCTGATCGTGGGCATGGGCGCGCTGGCGCGGGCCGATGGCGCGGCGGTTCTGGCCGCAGTCAAAAAGCTGGCGCACAATGTGGGCGCGATCAGCGCCGAATGGAATGGCTTTAACGTGCTGCATCATGCTGCGGCGCGCGTTGCGGGGCTTGATCTTGGCCTGCTGCCGGGTGCGGGCGGTCTGGATGTGGCGGGCATATGCGAGGGCGCAAAATCCGGCGCGATCAATCTGGTCTATCTGCTCGGCGCGGACGAGATGGATCTCAGCCAGATGGGCAAGGCCTTTGTGATCTATCAGGGCAGCCACGGCGATGCGGGCGCGCACCGCGCCGATCTGGTATTGCCGGGCGCGGCCTATACGGAAAAAAGCGGTACTTACGTGAACAGCGAAGGCCGGGTGCAAATCGGCGCACGCGCCATTTTCCCGCCAGGCGAGGCGCGCGAAGACTGGACGATCCTGCGCGCGCTGTCGGATGCGGTTGGCCACAAATTGCCCTATGACAGTCTGGCCGCATTGCGCGCGCGCATGATTGAAGCCGCCCCGCAACTGCACGAAGTTGGCCGTGTGCATGGTGCCACACCCAGTGCGCCGGATGCGGCGGCGGGGGCCCTGGGCGATGTGGCCTTTGTGCCTGCGATAAAAGATTTCTATCTGACCAATCCGATTGCGCGGGCATCCGCAATCATGGCGCAATGCAGCGCGCTTGCGGCAGGTGCGGCAAAACAGGTGGCAGGTTCGCATGGTTGATTGGGCGTTACTCTGGACCGATTATGGATGGCCGCTGACCGTGATGGTCGGCCAGATCATGCTTGTATTGATGGGCGTGTTGATTTCGATCGCCTTCCTGCTGCTGGCGGATCGCAAGATCTGGGCGGCGGTGATGTTGCGGCGCGGCCCCAATGTGGTCGGCCCGTTTGGCCTGTTGCAGTCGTTTGCGGATTTCGGAAAGTTTATTCTGAAAGAAATCATCATTCCCGATGCCGCCAACAAGGGTGTGTTTCTGCTGGCGCCGGTGGTGACCGTCGTGCTGGCGTTCATCGCCTGGGCTGTGATCCCGTTTGCCGATGGCTGGGTGATTTCCGACATCAATGTCGGCATGCTGTATATTTTCGCGATTTCCTCGCTGGGCGTTTATGGCATCATCATGGCGGGCTGGGCGTCGAATTCGAAATATCCATTCCTGGGCGCGCTGCGTTCGGCCGCGCAAATGGTGTCGTACGAAGTGTCGATTGGTTTTGTCATCGTCACGGTGCTGCTGTGCGTGGGCTCGCTGAATTTAAGCGACATTGTGCGGGCGCAGAAAACTGTGTGGTTCTTTATTCCGCTGTTTCCGATGTTTGTGATTTTTCTGATTTCGGCGCTGGCGGAAACCAACCGCCCGCCGTTCGATCTGGCTGAGGCGGAATCCGAACTGGTGGCCGGTTACATGACCGAATATTCGTCGGTGCCGTATCTGCTGCTGATGCTGGGCGAATATCTGAACATCGTGTTGATGTGCGCCATGACCACTATTCTGTTTCTGGGGGGCTGGCTGCCGCCGTTCGATGTGGCGCCGTTCACCTGGGTGCCGGAAATCATCTGGTTTGTGCTGAAAATCCTGGTTATTTTCTTCTTCTTTGCGATGGTGAAGGCGTTTGTGCCGCGTTATCGCTATGATCAATTGATGCGGCTTGGCTGGAAGGTGTTTTTGCCGTTCTCGCTGGTGTGGGTGGTGCTGACGGCGGGGGTGCTGGTCGCCTTCGATCTGGCGCCGTGAAAGGAATAAGATAATGGCATTTCTGGACCGCACCGCACGCTCTTTGATGCTGGGGGAGTTTGTCTCCAGTTTTTTGCTGGCGATGAAATATTTCTTCAAGCCAAAGGCGACGCTGAACTATCC
>CAMTVX010000110.1:0-10483 GCA_947085295.1 uncultured Alphaproteobacteria bacterium
AGTACGCAACCCGTTTACTGTCATTCGATGACGCGAAGGATATTGTTTCATCTGCATGCGCAACACGTCCGATTACTCCATGATGTAGCCATACGGCCCCTGCAAGGATGTTCCTGGGTTTGGTTTGCGTTTGTAAACCCCCGACAGGCGTCCCAGGAAAAAGCTGTCGAAATCGCTGGCCGGCGCAAATCCATCCGTCGGCAGGCGCAATTGTTCTTCCTGAACCGCTTTTACGAGATAAGGCGTCACAACAATAACCAGCTCGGTTTCATTATTCTGAAAATCGCTGCTGCGAAACAGCGCGCCAAGTACAGGAATATCCTTCAGGCCGGGAATGCCATCAATGCTCTTTTGCAAATCATTCTGCAACAGACCGGCAATGACAAGGCTGCCGCCACTGGGCAGTTCCACTGAGGTTTCGGCCCGGCGCACAGAAAGACCAGGAATAACAAGATTTTGCAGTGTAACCGATGTCTCGCTGGATATCTGGCTGACTTCGGTCGACAGGCGCAGATTTATCCGCCCGTCACTCAACACCACGGGCGTAAACCCAAGACCAACACCGAACGGTTTGAATTCGATGCTGATATTGCCCTGATTATCACGCCCGGCCGGGATTGGAAACTCGCCGCCTGCCAGAAATTTTGCGGACTCGCCTGATACCGCAGTAAGGTTTGGTTCCGCCAGAACGCGCACCAGACCATTACGTTCCAGCGCCTGCAAAACCCCTGATATGGAATTTGTGGCCACAGCCACACCACCAAGCGGCCCAAACGGATCGCCCGCAGGCCCCGGCACCGTCTTGTTGCCACCCGCCGTCAGCCCCCCCAGCAAACTGCCCGCGATATTAAACTGATTGTTGGTTCCAAAACGGGACGCGCTGCCGCCACCGCGATTAAGCGTGCCGAACAGATTTATACCCAACTGCTTGATGACGCTGCGCTGCATTTCCGATACACGCACCCTCAAAAGCACCTGATCATCGCCTTCAACGGCCAGCAGATTGACGACATTTTCAGGCGCGTCAACAAAGCGCCGGACAATCGCAAGCGCCCGTTCAGAAGCCGCAACATTGGGAACACGTCCGCTGATCGCCAGATTGTTGTTCAGGGATTCAACCCGCATATTACTATCCGGGAAATGCCGTTTCAGCGCCTCTGCGGCGCCTTTGGCATCTAGCTGCACAAGCAGTTCCAGATTCAATATCTGGCCGCCATTTTCGTCAAAAAAGATCATGTTGGTGGCGCCGATGGCCGTGCCAATCACGTAGATCTGACGCGGTGTGCGCACCCTTGCATCCGCAACCGCCGGATCTGAAACCAGAATATCACGGGCGTCACGCGGCAATTCCACAATCGCCGCCTTGCCGCGTTCAAGTTTTATCTGATGACGGGTCGCAGCATTCTGCGGGTCATCTGCGACGATCCGAACCTTGCTGCCGTCAAACTTCATCGACACAGGCGGTGCGGCAGTTGTTTCCCTGATCGTCGGCTCAGGATCAGCCGCGCTAGCAATCTGCATCGGGAAAACAATACCCGACAACAATGCCGCGACGATGCCCAGCGCGCTGCTTTGGTATTTATATTGCCTAATCATCTGCATTTTCAAAAGCATCTTCTATTGAGGCCGGAACTTGCCGGGTGTGCCATAGCGGATAATTGTCAGGGGTTTACTTTTGGTGCGCTCTGCCTCCAGAGCCGCCGCAGCTTCTGCTTCACGTGCCGCAAAATTCGGATCTTCCTTGCGTTCCAGACTGCGCAAGGTGAGGGCGAGCATGCCCCGGCTGGCAACCGCCTTTGACAGGGTTTGCACTTGCGCAGGGGTCAATTCGAGGGTGGCAGTTTTACCAATCACAGAGCTTGTCTGCACCGCGCCACCGGATTCTTCTGTCGCCGCAGCCGGATCATTAACGGTTTGGTCTATTGCCAGCGTACGCACATTTTCCAATATGGTTTCGCTGACCATCTCCACAGCGCCCTGATTATTTTCATCCTCTACCTTGATTTCACGGCTCATCACCACGTCAACACGGTCACCTGGCAGAATAAATCCTCCTGCGCCCGTTTCCGGCGAAACCACCACGCTCATGGCCCGCATGCCGCCTTCAAGAATGGCAGACATAAACCCGCCATCGCCCGCATTTACAATTTTGCCCGGCGTAATGGGTGATGCAGGAAAAATTTCCGAACGTGCGATCCCCCCTAAATGCTGCTTTATCGCCTCGGGGTTGGCGTCCTGGGTGATGTAGGCCGGCGCAACTGATGGCTGTGGAAACTCCTGCCAGCGCAGATCGGCTTCGCTCAATTTCGTTCCGATTTCGATTTTGCGCGCGGCAACCAGAACCTGGGTTACCGGAATTTTGGCCTCATCTTCTTTTACCGCTTCCGGCGCGCTGACAAGGCTGCTGACCAGAATGGCCGTCAACCCTGCTGCAGCAATGGCAGCAACCAGAATAATGATCCGCATCAGGTTCATGTATCGACGCCCCCCATCCTGCTCCGGGTTAGCCCGAATTGATGGAAATGAAAGCTAAACTTAGCCATTACGTTCCAAGGTCTTACCTTAATTTACCAACATTTGCACTCAGGATATGAAAAAATCATTAACCATCAACGTATCTTTCTCAAATGGGCTTAAAACTTGGGTATTAACCTTATTGTTCTTGCGCGACCCGCTTTACAGCCCCCCCGGATTGAGCAGCTCTGGCCATGCCAGCATGGCGCCCGCCGCAAGGGCAATGCCATAGGGCGCACCCTTCGTCTTGTCATGCAGGGCAGCAATCCATGCGTGACCCAAAAGCCTGTCAGGAAGTGGCAGGCGGCGGAACAAAATCAGGATCAACGCCAGCACCCCGCCACTAAGACTGAACATTATCAAATAGTTGAGTAGACCAGCCCACCCCATCCAGAGGCTTGTAGCCGCGAATAGTTTGGCGTCGCCACCCCCCAATAACCCCAGCGCAAACAGTGCCCAGCCGACCACCAACATGCCAAAACCTGTCCCCAGATGATTCGCCATCAATGGCCAGGCAAGCCCCTGCCACAGGGCAAAGATCACAAATGCCCCGATCAACAGCAGGGGCAGAAAATTGGGGATCGTATATGAAACCAGGTCATAAAAAGCCGCCACAGCCATGATGCCCAAAAACAACAGGATGAATAAAATCATGGCCGAGTGTCCAATTAACGGCGTATGGCATGGTCAGATATTGAAGGTTGCCAATCCCATAAACCACTTTCATTTCAGTGATTCGCAGCAGGTCAAAAAAATGGCGCCGTCGGAAACTCCGGCGGCGCCATCCTGAAATTTCTTTCAGGTATGCTTATCTTGTCTGAAGCGCTGCGCTTACTTCCGCAAATAGCGCATTCAAATCGTCACCAAGAACCTGCACAATAGCCAAAATCGCGATGCTGATGCCGGCTGCAATCAGACCATATTCGATCGCCGTGGCGCCCGAAATATCGTTCTGAAGCGAAACAAGTTTCTCCCGAGCTGCTACATACAGTTTCAACATGAGTATCTCTCCTTCAAGTTGTTATCCGGCGGCCATCCGCCAGACTAGCCCCGTCCTAATTCGCCCAGGAGCGGGGTATTCGCTCAACGCTACTCTTTGGAACCACCAAAGAGCACTTAACTTTGAGGGTTATATGGATCACCCTCTGCACGTTAGACGCTAACACATAAATTTTATCATCCAAAATTGCCTTTTAACTTACTAATCCTTCGCTACCAGACTGATATGGGTGCCACACGGATCAATGCACGTGACCACCATCACCAAATTCGTTAATTTAGAATACTTAACAATTTATGCACCATCATGGGCTTCATACCAGCGGTGGCACAGGGTTTTTGACCCATTGCCCTGAATCTCATTGTCATCCTGAGCGAAGCGAAGGATCTTAACCCGCCACAGAAGGGATCCTTCGCTTTGCTCAGGATGACACAATTAAACAGGATCGTTCGTATCATATTCTCTATCCCAGTTCGGCCAGCAGGCGTACTTTTGCGCGATCCATTATATGCAGGCTGGGATAGCGCCGCTTCGCCAAACCCACTTTAATGAGCTGGCCCAGCGCGGTCGCGACACTTTCCTCGGTGGTGCCCGCCCAGGCAGCAATTTCCTTATGTTTTGGCATACGGGTAATCAGCCAGGACCCATCCCCGGCAGGATCCGGCTCTGAAAGGCGCAGGATCTCGGTATAAACCCGCTGAACATCCGTCCGGGTGCTCAAATCCACGATTCTCTTGTTATTATTGCGAATTATGCTGGTCAGATGTTGCAGCAGGGACACGGCCACCTGCGGGTTTGAGAGCAATATGGCATTAAACTGCGCGGCCTCAACCGACGCGATAATACAATATTCCTTGGCAAAAACATTTGCGGAGCGCGCTTGCCCGTCAATGGCGGATAATTCGCCAAATTGGGCCCCTGCGCCCAGATCGATAAATGCAATTTCGCCTGTCTGCCCCACCGAAGTCGCCACCCGAACCGATCCCGAAACGACAAAATAAACGGCATCACGCGGGGGTTTGGAGCTGGCGTCGATGATTGCCTCATCCGGTCCATATTCCTGCCATTTGCACATGGCTTCAATTTCGGAAATCGCCGCCGGGGGCAGATTCCCGAACAGTTTGCTGCCTTTTAACGTGCAAACTGATGGATCAAGCATCCTTAAATCTCCTACGTCAGCAAGGACAAGCTATCTGGGCTTTCGCACAGGGCCATCTTACTGCCAGTTTGCACAGGTCAAAATCTTTTTTTACCGAATCAGAGTATCTGGAGAGCACAGATGGTTTCTTTTTACAGTGTCTGCCACATTCTTTATGCTTATTTGGCTTTTATTTGGTTTATATTACGTTAATGTTTATGGCCTTATATCTACTGACTGCTGCTTACTGTACAATGGGCTGGTCGAAGGAGACACAAACATGTTGGTGCAAAGCCATATCGCGCGAATCGGGCGACACTATCTGGGGCTCCCCCTCATGATGGCCTGCGCATTGCTGACTGGCAACGCGGATGCCAGCGAAAATTTACGCGTCACCATAGACAAAAATCATGTGCTGCGCACCGATCGCCCGGTAGAAACCATCATTGTTGGCAATCCGCACATTGCGGATGTTTCCGCACAGAGCAATCAATTGATGTTCGTACTTGGCCGCGCCAGCGGTGAAACCAATATTCTCGGCTTTGATAAAGAGGGCAATGTGGTGTTCGACAAGGACGTTACGGTCGTGCCGCACACCACGCGCACGGTAACACTGCATCGCGGCGCCTTAAGCGAAACCTTTGCCTGCGCGCCACGTTGCGAGGCAGAGATGCACCCCGGCGATGATCCCGCAAAATTTGGTTTGATCAGCGGCCAATCCAGTACACACACCAGCACGGCAAGTGGCGCGGCAAGTGGTGCCGCAAAGGCTTCTGAATAATTTCTTGCGGGTGTGGCCTTTGGCCGACAATCCGGAATCGGTTGATCTACCCGGCCATCCACACTATCATGCCCGGCAAGTACCCGCCTTTAATCAGGCGTATTGCTATTTACATACAGATGATCCCTGCGGAAGAGTTCGGGCATTCGTAATGCGCACGCATTGCAATAGACCGGCGCCGAAGGAGCAACCGCCCCGGAAACTCTCAGGCAACCGGACCGCAGGGGGATGAAACTCTGGAAAGCAAGCGTTTTTGTCTCGCATGTGCGGGCAATTGGCGCTTCACCGAAGGGGTAAGCCCGGCGAGGTTGTGAAGCAACTCAGCCAGGTCAAATCTCTCAGGTTCCCGTGACAGAGGGGGCAGCCGACGGCGCGTATGAACCGCGCCAAACGGCAGGTGTTGGGGATTCCTGTTTTGGATGAAGCAGCGCTGCACCAGACGGGACAGGGATTTATGGCTGATACAATCGATGCGCCGTTGCGCTATACACCACTTCATGCGCTGCATCTGGCGCTGGGCGCTAAAATGGTGCCCTTTGCCGGTTATGCCATGCCGGTTAACTATCCCGCCGGCATCCTGAAAGAACATCTGCATACGCGCGAACAGGCCGGCCTGTTCGATGTGTCACATATGGGACAGGCGATACTTTCCGCCCTGCCCGGCATTGATATCGCCGCCGCCTTCGAGACGCTGGTGCCTGGCGCCATTGCGGAACTGAATCCGGGACAAATGCGCTATACCACTTTGCTGAATGCGCAGGGTGGCATACTGGATGATCTGATGGTCACGCGGCCGGTGCGGCCCGAACATCAGCACCAGCTTTTCCTGGTCGTAAATGCCGGGCGCAAAACCGAAGACTTTGTCCATATCGAAACTGCCCTTGCCGGAAAAGCCATCCTGACCCGCATGGAAGATCGTGCGTTGCTGGCGTTGCAGGGACCGGCGGCGGTAACGGTGCTGACGCGCCTTGTACCAGAGGCGGCCATGCTGGCCTTCATGCATGGCAGACGGTTTCACATTGGCGGCGATGAACTGATTATTCACCGTTGCGGCTATACCGGCGAAGACGGTTTTGAAATTTCGGTGCCCGCAAACGCTGCCGAAGTCTGGGCCAAACGATTGCTGGCGGAACCCGAAGTTGCCCCCATCGGGCTTGGCGCGCGCGACAGTTTGCGCCTCGAAGCCGGGCTGTGCCTGTACGGCCACGACATTGATGAAACCACGACGCCGATTGAGGCCAATCTGCTGTGGTCAATTTCCAAACGACGCCGCGAAGGCGGCGGGTTTCCCGGCAGCACCATCATTCAGGCGCAAATCAAGGATGGCCCAAAACGCCTGCGCGTCGGCATCCGTCCCGATGGCCGCGCACCCGCGCGCGAAGGCGCCGAAATTCTTGATCTGAATGGCAATGCGATTGGTCACGTGACCAGCGGCACGTTCAGCCCAACCCTCAATGCGCCCATCGCCATGGGATACGTAAACGCATCAAGCGCTACTGATGGTACGCCGGTTAATCTGATCGTGCGTGGAAAACCACTGGCCGCGCATATTGCCCCCATGCCATTTATCCCGAAACGCTTTCACCGCTAGGACACGAAACATGACAAATATTTTCTACACCCAGGACCATGAATGGATCCGCCTTGACGGGGATGTCGGCACCGTTGGCATTTCCAATTACGCGCAGGAACAGCTTGGCGATATTGTCTTTGTCGAATTGCCGCAACCTGGCACAAAAATTGGCCAGGGCGAAGAAATCGCTGTCGTCGAATCCGTTAAGGCCGCGAGCGAAATCTACGCGCCGGTCAGCGGCGAAATCATTGACGCAAATAATGCGCTGGAAGGCGCGCCGGTAACCGTAAATGAAGCCGCCGAAAGCGATGGCTGGTTTTTCAAAATCCGGCTTGCCAACACATCAGAACTGGATGGCCTCATGGATGCCGCCGCCTATAAAACCTTTGTCGAAGGCCTTGCCTGATGCGTTATCTTCCACTTACCCAAACAGACCGCGCCGCGATGCTGCGCACTATCGGTGTGGCCAGCATTGATGAACTGTTTGTCGACGTGCCACAAAGCGCGCGCCGTTCTGAACCGCTGGACCTGCCCCCCCATCAGGGCGAGATAGAGGTGGAGCGTATGCTGCGCGCCATGGCGTCAAAAAATCTTGCCGCCAGCGACGCGCCATTTTTTTGCGGCGCGGGGGCCTATCGCCACCATATTCCGGCAACTGTGGATCATCTGATTCAGCGCTCGGAATTTCTGACGTCCTACACGCCGTATCAGCCGGAAATTTCCCAGGGCACTTTGCAATATCTGTTCGAATTCCAGACCCAGGTCGCCATGCTGTCGGGCATGGACATCGCCAACGCCTCCATGTATGACGGCGCAACTGCCTGCGCCGAAGCCGTGTTGATGGCGAACCGCGCCACCAAACGGCGCAAGGCGATTTTGTCCGGCGGTTTGCATCCGCAATATCGCGCCGTTACCGAAACCACCGCGCATTTTGCAGGCGGAATTGTACAGGCCATGCCGGCGGCCCCCGATGGCGTTGAAGATATTATTCGCGCCATTGATGATGATACCGCCTGCATCGTGGTGCAGACACCGGATTTCTTTGGCCATCTGCGCGACCTGCGTCCGCTGGCCGAGGCCGCCCACGCAAAGGGCGCGCTGCTTGTTGCGGTAACCACGGAAACGCTGGCGCTGGGCGCAATGCTGTCACCAGGTGAAATGGGCGCGGATATTTTTGTGGGTGAAGGCCAGTCAATTGGCGTTGGGCTAAATTTTGGTGGCCCCTATCTGGGATTGTTTGCGGCGCGCGCGGCATTACAGCGCCAGATGCCCGGCCGGCTTTGCGGCGAAACCGTGGATGCGCAGGGACGGCGCGGTTATGTGCTGACCCTTTCGGCGCGCGAACAGCATATCCGCCGGGAAAAGGCGACCAGCAATATCTGCACCAATTCCGGCCTGTGCTGTCTGGCCTTCACCATTCATGTGGCGCTGCTGGGCGAGGCTGGCTTCACGCAATTGGCGACGCTCAATCATCAGGCGGCGATTGTACTGGCGCAGGCGCTGACCACTATTCCCGGCGTGACCCTGCTCAATGAAAGTTTTTTCAACGAGTTCACACTGCGCCTGCCAAAGCCCGCTGCACCCGTGATCGAGGCGCTGGCTTTGCTTGGTATATTGGGGGGCGTTCCCGTATCGCGGCTGATCCCGGATGACCCCGGTCTTGCCAATCTGCTGCTGGTTGCCGCCAGCGAAACCAATACGGATCAGGACCGCGCCGCCTTTGTGGCCGCCCTGCGCGAGGTGCTGTCATGATGCGACAGGGGCGTCCGACAAATCCCGGCGAAGCGGGAAACGATACACTGCGCACATTCAGCGGCCATCGCGGTCTCGACCATGAAGAGCCTTTGCTGTTTGAACAAAATTCTGACGGCCGGTGCGGCGTGGATTTACCAGCGCCTGCAATAATGCCGAACCGGCTTGGCATACTGGCGCGCCCCGGCGCCATCGGTCTGCCCGGCCTGTCGGAACCGCAGGTGGTGCGGCATTTCGTTCGTCTCAGCCGCAAAAATTACGCGATAGATAGCGGGCTGTATCCGCTAGGTTCCTGCACTATGAAACATAATCCGCGCCTGAATGAAAAGCTGGCGCGGCTGCCGGGCTTTGCGGATCTGCACCCGCTGCAACCCATTTCCACCGTGCAGGGCGCGCTGGAGCTGATCAACACACTGGCGCACTGGTTGCGCGTATTGACAGGCATGCCCGCCGTCGCCATGTCGCCCAAGGCCGGTGCGCATGGCGAACTATGCGGCCTGATGGCGATCCGCGCCGCCCTTGATGCGCGCGGTGAAAAGCGCAACCGCGTGCTGGCGCCCGAATCCGCGCATGGCACCAATCCCGCCACCGCCGCCATGTGCGGCTTCAGCGTTGACCCCATTCCCGCCGATGCGCGTGGCCGTGTGGACCTTGCCGCATTGAAAGCCAAACTTGGTCCCGATGTCGCAGCGATCATGGTCACCAATCCCAACACCTGTGGGCTGTTTGAAAATGATATCGTTGAAATGGCAAAAGCTGTGCACGACGCGGGCGGATATTTTTATTGCGATGGGGCGAACTTCAACGCGCTGGTCGGTCGGGTGCGCCCTGGCGATCTGGGCATTGACGCCATGCATATCAATCTGCACAAAACCTTTTCCACGCCGCATGGCGGTGGCGGGCCGGGTGCGGGGCCTGTGGTGTTTTCACAGGCGCTGGCCCCTTATGCGCCGCTGCCCTTTGTGGTGGATCGCGGCACCGGCTTTGATCTGATCGAGCTTGGCGCGGACGCCGGTGACGCCACGCCATTTGGGCGCATGACCGCATTTCACGGTCAGATGGGCATGTTTGTCCGTGCACTGAGCTATATGCTCAGTCATGGCGGCGATGGTCTGCGCCAGGTGGCCGAAGACGCGGTGCTGAACGCCAATTACATGCTGGCCAGTCTGAGTGACGAGATGAGCGCCCCCTTCCCTGGCCCGTGCATGCATGAATGCCTGTTCGATGACAGCTTTTTGAAAGACACCGGCGTCACCACGCTGGATTTCGCCAAGGCGATGATTGATGAAGGCTATCACCCGATGACCATCTATTTTCCGCTGGTGGTGCATGGCGCGATGCTGATTGAGCCGACGGAAACCGAATCAAAGGAATCGCTTGATCAGTTAATCAGTGTCCTGCGCAATCTGGCGCGGGCGGCAAAGTCTGGCGATCTGACACGCTTTACCCAGGCGCCGCATTTTGCGCCACGCAACCGGCTCGATGAAACCCGCGCCGCGCGCACACCAGTTCTACGCTGGCGACCACAGGAATAGCGCCGGGGATCAGGGATCCGTATCCGGCACATGCGCCATCAGCGCCTGTGTCGCCACAGCGTGACCGCGTTCATTCCAGTGATTGTCCGAAACGAAATTCAGGGGTTGGCGGCTAACCTGCCAATCTTTTTCGAACAGCGGATGCAGATCAATAAAATCCAGCCCCGATTTTTTGGCTGCTTCTGCCGAC
>CAMTVX010000111.1:0-15537 GCA_947085295.1 uncultured Alphaproteobacteria bacterium
GGGGTTGGGGGTGAACACCGGCGTCATCAGCGTGTGCGAATAAAACTCGCCCCGGAAATTCAGCGGTTCACCGTCATACCAGTTGGCCCAGATGGCGCGCATGGCCAGGATCATTTCACGCATGCGGGGCGCCGGGTGCGACCAGGGCATGGAAAAGCGCTTTTCAATATGCGCCTTGATCTGCGAGCCGATGCCCATAATGAAGCGGCCCTGGGAATAATCGTTCAGATCATTGCCAAGGGCGGCCATGTTCATGGGATTGCGGGCAAAGGCGACGGCAATGGCGGTGATCAGCTCGATCTTTTTGCTGTGTTCGGCGGCCAGCACCAGCGGCAGAAACGGGTCATGCCCGGTTTCCACGGTTTGTGCGCCGGTAAAGCCTGCGGCTTCTAGCTGGCCGATGCGCTCGGTGACTTTTTCCATCCCGATGGGCAGTTCGCCGTCTACTTTCATTGTTCCCTCCTGAACCCTTTTGATTAACCCCATAATACCGCTTTGTGATCGCGTTAGGCAGCATATTATGGCATTGCAGGAACGCAAGGGACACACAAAGACGGTTGATTATGACATTAGATACTACACCCCTGATTGGTGCGGCGGGGCTTGATCTCAGTCTGGGCGGGCGGCGCGTTCTGGCGCATGTGGATTTAACCATTGATCCGGGCGAGATCATTACGCTGATCGGGCCCAATGGGGCGGGCAAAAGCACACTGGTGCGGGTCTTGCTGGGGCTGGTGCGCCCCGATCATGGCAAGGTGGTGCGCCGCAAGGGGTTACGCATTGGCTATCTGCCGCAGAAATTTTCCATTGATGCCGTGCTGCCGCTTAATGTCGCGCGGCTGATGACCCTGACCTGCAAGGCGGAACGTGGCGCCATTGAAGCGGCGCTGGAGGAAACCGGCGTTGCGCATCTGATCGGCGCGCAGGTGCAAACGCTGTCGGGTGGCGAATTACAGCGCGTGCTTCTGGCCCGTGCGTTATTGCCCAATCCGGATTTGCTGGTGCTGGACGAGCCGGTGCAAGGTGTGGATTTCGGCGGTCAGGCGGAACTGTACCGGCTGATCGGCGATATCCGGGACCGCCGGGGATGCGCCGTGCTGATGGTGTCGCACGATCTGCATCTGGTGATGGCGCAGACCGACCGGGTGCTGTGCCTGAACCAGCATCTGTGCTGTGCGGGCACGCCCGCGATGGTGGCGAAGGATCCCGAATATCTGCGCCTGTTTGGGCCGCGCGCGGCGCAAGCCTTTGCGCTATACGCGCACGGTCCGCATGGCCATGACCATGTGCATACCCTGTCGGGCGAGGTCGCGCCGGTTGATCACGCGCATGAAGGGCACACGCATGATCACTGATTTTTTTGTGCGCGCGCTGATTGCGGGTATTGGCGTGGCGCTGGTGGCGGGGCCTGCGGGCTGTTTCATCGTGTGGCGGCGCATGGCGTATTTTGGCGACACGATGGCGCATTCAGCCTTGCTGGGGGTGGCGCTTGGCCTGTTGCTGGGGGTTGACCCCATTCTGGGGGTGCTGGCGGTTAGCATCATATTGGCGCTGATCCTGGCGGGCATGGGGGCCAGCCGAACACTGGCCAGCGATACGGTACTGGGAATTTTATCGCATTCGGCCCTGTCGCTTGGAATGATTGCGCTCAGTCTGATGCAGGGTATCCGGCTGGATCTGATGGTCTATCTGTTCGGCGATCTGCTGTCGGTCGGTATGGCGGATATTTATCTGGTGCTGGGCGGCGGCGCGGTTTCACTGGCGTTGTTGTTTGTTTTGTGGCGCCCCTTGCTGGCGATGACGGTACATGAGGAACTGGCGCGGGCCGAGGGTGTGAACGTGGCGCTGGTGCGGGCGGGTTTTATGCTGCTGATCGCGTTTCTGATCGCGGCGGCGATGAAAATCACCGGGGCGCTGCTGATCACATCGCTGCTGCTGATTCCGGCGGCCTGTGCGCGGCGTTTTGCCCGGGGGCCGGAAATGATGGCGGTGCTGGCAGCGCTGTTCGGTGTGGCGGCGGTGACGGGCGGCCTGTACGGTTCACTGTATTTCGACACGCCGACCGGGCCATCGATTGTGCTGGCGGCATTATTGCTGTTTTTAGGTAGTATGATTGTGGGTGGCAGGCGCTTTGGGCGATAGTTATTGAATTTTCAGACTCAAATGACCATCGTGACCTAAAAGTCAAAATGGGAGCACAAACAGATGGACATCTGGACCGTTGCGGAGGCAAAAGCGAAATTTAGTGAACTGATTGACCGCGCCCGGGCAGAAGGCCCGCAGACGATTACGCGCAAGGGGCAAAATGTAGTGGTGGTTGTATCGGCCCAGGAATGGGAACAGAAAACCAAGGGCACCGGCAATCTTGCGGAATTTTTTGCCACCTCGCCGCTGCGTGGTTCAAAACTTAAGGTAGAGCGGCTTGGCTAAAAACAATTATTAATCCATGGGAACAGACCACTTAACGATTGGAAAAATCATGAATCATCCCGTTCGAGAGCAAAAACCTTCGGCCATTTATAAAAGCTTCATTATGGACAGCACCCGCTGGGACAATTTCAAATCCCGCGATGGGGATATTTTTATTTGCACGCCGGCGAAATGCGGCACCACCTGGACACAGATGATTTGCGCACTGCTGATTTTTCAGAAAACCGAATTTGAGCATCCGTTGAGCGATTATACGCCGTGGCTGGATATGCTGATCGCCCCGATTGACAAGGTGCTGGCCAGGCTCGATGCGCAAACCCATCGCCGCTTTATCAAGACCCATACGCCGTTTGACGGCCTGCCCTATTATCCGGGTACGACCTATTTATGCGTGGGCCGTGATCCGCGTGACGCATTCATGTCATTCGGCAATCATTTCAAAAATATTAATCCTGAATTTATGGGCAAGATGATGGCGAACGCCAATCCGGACGCGAAGCCGCCGCTACCCCAGGGCGGTGGAATAGGCGAACGGTTTATTCAGGAAATTACCGCCACAACGACGCCAGGGGCCACGGACAATCCCACAGGCGTACTGCCCTATGTGAAAAGTTTCTGGGATTACAGGCATCTGTCGAACATACATTTTTTCCATTATGACGATATGAAGCGCGACCTGGGCGGGCAGATGCGCAACATGGCGAAAGTGCTTGGTATTACCGTCGACGAAAAACTGTGGCCCGTTCTGATTCAGGCGGCGGGGTTTGAAAGCATGAAACAAAATTCCGATAGGCTGGCCCCCGATGCTGAAACCGGCATATGGCGCGACCCTGGCAAGTTCTTCAACAAGGGTGAAAGCGGTCAATGGCGCGATGTTCTGGGGCCGGAAGAACTGGCGGTGTACGAAAAAACCATGCGCGCATTGCCAGCGGAATTGGCGACATGGATTGAAAAGGGGGCGCTGGGATAGGGTAGGGAGAAATGATTTTTGGTTTGCCCATGCCACAATCCCGGTCTGTCACCCCGGATTTATTCCGGGGTCCAGAGTTCCAAACTCAGGCCTATGGGTGCGGCTCCTGGACCCCGGAATAAATCCGGGGTGACATCGAGGATGGGGTGGTTTATTCCAATCACCTATTACCTTCAGCAGAAATCACCCCGCTCACGCCGCCGCGCTCAACCGCGCTACTGCTTCTGCAAGCCGCGCACGGACGGTTTGCTGCTCGGCCAGACGTTCGCGCTCGGTCTCGATCACCTGTACGGGGGCGCGATCGACAAAGGCGGCGTTGCCGAGTTTTGTTTCCGCTTTGGTGATTTCCGCATCCAGCTTTTCCAGCGATTTCTGTAACCGGGCGCGTTCCGCCGCAATGTCGATCACATCGGCCAGCGGCAGGATCAGGGTGGCCTCACCCAGCACTTCCTGTACGGCGCCTTGGGGCAAGGTTGCGGGGGCAGGCGTTACGGACGCCAGCCGCGCGAGGCGCGTGATCACGCCGTCATGGTCTTTCAGGCGGCTCTGGGTGGCGCCATTGGCGTCTTTTATCAGCAGCGGGATTTTTGCGCCCGCAGGCACATTGAGTTCCGCGCGCACCGAACGCACAGCGGTAATCAGACGGATCACCCATTCTATTTCTTCATCCGCAGACGGATCAATCAGCCGGTCCAGATCGCGCGGCCAGCGGGCCAGCATCAGCATGGTTTCGCGCGGTGCGCCCCATTCGCCGGTCAGCGCCCACAGTTCTTCGGTGACAAACGGCATAACCGGGTGCATCAGGATCAGCAACTGATCGAAAATCCAGGCGGTCATGGCGCGGGTCTCATCACGCGCGGCGATATCGCTGCCGCTTAGCGCAGGTTTGGAAAATTCCACATACCAGTCACAAAATACATGCCATGCGAACTGATACAGCGCATTGGCGGCGTCATTATAGCGGTGCGCCTCGATGGCCTCGGTGACACGCACATGCGCGCGCGCCAGTTCGCCGCCGATCCAGCGGTTTAACGCCAGCTTGCAGGATGCGGGATCGAAATTTTCGACACGCCGGCATTCGTTCATTTCACTAAAGCGCGCGGCGTTCCACAGCTTGGTGACGAAATTGCGGTAGCCTTCGACGCGCGCTGGCGCCAGCTTGATATCGCGCCCCTGGGCTGCCTGCGCGGCCAGGGTAAAGCGCAACGCATCGGCGCCGAACTGATCGATCAGTTCCAGCGGGTCAATGACATTGCCCTTGGACTTGGACATTTTCTGACCCTTTTCATCGCGGACCAGTGCGTGAATATAGACGGTGCGGAACGGCACTTCTTTCATGAAGTGCAGCCCCATCATCATCATCCGCGCCACCCAGAAAAAGATGATGTCAAAGCCGGTGACCAGCACATCGGTCGGATAATAGCGCGCCAGTTCCGGCGTTTCGTCCGGCCATCCAAGGGTCGAGAACGGCCACAGCGCCGAGGAAAACCAGGTGTCGAGCACGTCTTCATCGCGCACCAGCACCGTGTCCTTACCGAATTTTTTGCGCGCGGCGTCCAGCGCCTCGGCTTCGGTGCTGGCTACAAAAATTTCACCGTCCGGGGCATACCATGCGGGTATCTGATGACCCCACCAAAGCTGGCGCGAGATACACCAGGGCTGGATATTGTTCATCCATTCGAAATAGGTCTTTTCCCAATTGCGCGGAACGAAAACTGTCTGGCCGCTTTGCACCGCCTTGATTGCGGGCTGCGCCAGGGTGTGTGCATCCACATACCATTGATCGGTCAGCCAGGGTTCAATGACGACGCCCGAACGATCGCCATTGGGGACCATGTGCGTGTGCGGATCAATTTTCTCGACCAGTCCCAGCGCTTCCAGATCGGCGACAATCTGTTTACGTGCGGCGTATCGCTCCATGCCCTGATAGGCTTGTGGGACGTTTTCGTTCAGATTGGCGAATTGATCAAAAATATTGATCTGCGGCAAGTCGTGCCGCCGCCCGACCTCGAAATCGTTGAAGTCGTGCGCGGGCGTGATTTTCACAGCACCCGAACCCTGTTCTGGATCGGCATGTGCATCGAACACAATCGGAATGCGCCGTCCCACCAGCGGCAGAATGACATGCGCGCCCTTCAGATGCACGAAGCGTTCATCATCGGGATGCACCGCAACACCGGTGTCGCCCAGCATGGTTTCCGGGCGCGTGGTGGCGACAATAATATAGCCGCGCTGTTCCCATGCGGTGGGTTTGCCGTCTTCGTCAAAAGCGCTGGCATAACGCACAGTTTTGCCGTCGGCCAGCGGATAACGGAAATGCCACAGATGGCCTTTCACTTCGCGCGGCTCCACTTCCAGATCAGAAATCGCGGTCAGCAATTTGGGATCCCAGTTGACCAGGCGTTTGTCCTTGTAGATCAGGCCCTGTTTGTGCAGTTCGACAAACACTTTGGTGACGGCGCGCGACAGGCCTTCGTCCATGGTGAAACGTTCGCGCGACCAGTCGCAGCTTGCGCCCAGACGGCGCAACTGGCGCGTAATCAGGCCGCCGGATTCTTCCTTCCATTCCCAGACGCGCTTCAAAAACGCTTCACGCCCCATGTCGCGGCGGCCGGGTTTCTGGCGCTCGGCCAATTGGCGCTCCACCACCATTTGCGTGGCGATGCCGGCATGATCGGTGCCCGGCTGCCACAGCACATCACGCCCGCGCATGCGCTCGAACCGGATCAGAATATCCTGCAGGGTATTGTTCAGCGCATGGCCCATATGCAGGCTGCCGGTGACATTGGGCGGCGGAATGACGATGGCAAAGCCCTTTGCGCCGGGATTTTGTCCACAACGGAACGCGCCCGCCTTTTCCCATGCGTCATAAATGCGTTGTTCGGCTCTCGCGGGTTGGTAATGTTTTTCGAGCATGAATATGGCCTGTTAGCGCGGAATGCGTCTCGTCGGCCTAAACGCAAATTGCGCCAGCGTCAACGGTGCAGGCGCGAAACGCGGGCGATTTCTTCCTGTACCAGCCGCTCAACCATGCCCGGCAGGTACGCATCCAACCATTGCTTCAGCATCGGACGCAGCAATTCCCTGGTAATTTCCTCAACGGTCAGGCCCTGGCCGATGCCGATAAATTTCGGCATTTCCACGACAAGCTGGTTAAGGGCAGCGGCGGCCAAACCGGCCTCCATATCCCCCATGATCGGCTCAGTCGGGGTCAAGGGCGCCGCCGGGCGCGTTGGCGCGGCCATGACCGGTTCTTCATCAAAGACAGGATCTGGTTCTTCGATCAACTCGTCGATATCGGTGACGGTACCGTCTTCATTAACGATCTGGGTCAGTTCAAGCACGTCTTCCTGCGCAGCCATCGCTAACGGTTCCGGTTCTGGTTCCGGTTCCGGTTCCGGTTCCGGCGCTTCATCAGGTTCGATCACAATGTCATCAAACGGATCGGGCGCGGCAGCCGGTGGCGGTGCCACCTTGGCGGCGGGCGGCGGTGCTTTCGCCCCTACCGGCGCTTCCGCCGATGGCTCTTCATCAGAAATAATACGGCGAATGGAAGAAAGAATCTCCTCCATTGTTGGTTCTGGCGAACCGCCTTGCTGACTATCGCTCATTCAGTCACCTGCAAGCATGCTCCGGGGGTCGAAGAACATCTGATGCGCTTTATCTGCTTTTGGCATCGGCGGATGATGAACCATCAACCGATTCCGGGGATTGGGGGACCTGCACAGAACTATCTGCGCGGGTGCCGATTAGTTTTGTTCGAACTTCGTTATAATGCTGTAACGGATCATAGGCTGCAACCGCCAGGCCAAGTTCACCGGCGGTAAGATTGCCGGTTACGGCTAACAGGCTGTAGGCGGCGACGACTTCATTGCGTTGCGAACGCACCAGCGCCACACGGGCATTCAGCAATTCCTGCTCGGCATCCAGCACGTCTAGCGTGGTGCGCGCGCCCACATCGGATTCCTGACGCACCCCTTCCAGGGCGATTTCATTGGCCCGTACGGCTTCCTTGTCGGACACGATACGCGCGCGCGTCGAACGCAGACCTTCCCAGGCATTGCGCACGCCTTCTATTACCTGACGCCGCGCCTGTGCGGCCTCCAGCCTGCGCTGACTGTTGATTTCGCGGGCCTGACGCACGGTGGCGTAGACGGCGCCGGATTCATACAGCGGCACCTGCAACTGTGCCGTGACCGCCGCCTCGTCCTGCTCCAGCCCCTGAGAGCCGACATCCTGAGCGATACGCGCGCTGGCCTCTAATGCGACGGTGGGAAGCAGTTTACCGATTTCCACCCGCACGGCATGGGCAGAGGCGCGTTCCGCCTCCAGCGCCGCGCGCAGTTGCGGATTGCGCTCAAGCGCCTTGGCCTGGGCCTCTTCCTCGGTCTGGGGAAGGGCCGGAAACGGCGGCGGTGGCTCCAGCCCGACAGGCTGATGGCCGATCACTTTTTCATAGGCCGAATTGCTGGCGATCAGCGCGGCCTCAGCGGCGGTAAGATTGGACACGGAGCTGCTGAGACGGGCTTCTGACTGGGCGACATTGGTGCGGGTGATTTCACCGACGCGGAAGCGGTCCTGGGTAGCCTGTAGCTGGCGGTTCAGCACTTCGATCTGGTTCTTGCTCAAATCCACCACGGCCTTGTCGCGCTGTACATCCATATAGGCGGTAATGGCGCTTAACAGCACCGATTGCTCGGTCGATAGCAGCAGTTCACGCCCTGCCAGCACGCCGGCTTCGGCCTGGCGGACGCTGTTCAGGGTGCGGCCGCCGCGATAGATCGGCTGAGAAAGCTTAATTTCACCCGTAATCGGCGATATTACACGGTCATTGGAGATGCCGCCGCCACGGCCCACAAAAGTCAGGGGCTGTTCCGTGCGAATCGCCTGTCTGCCATAAGCACCCGTTGCTGTAACCGACGGCCGCCATCCTGACAGGGCCTGGGACACGGTTTCATCCGTGGCGCGCAATGCGGCGCGCTGGGCATCAAGTACAGGGCTGGTTTGATAGGCCGCCGTCAGCGCCTCCATCAAACTTTCAGCTTGGACTGGGACGCTTGCGATGCCGGACAGCAGTATAGCGCTAAACGCCAGCGCCAGCCCGCGACCAGGCGCAGACCGCAAATGCCCAAACGAAGTGAAAATACTGTCATCCATGGTGTAAATACTCAAAATTGCGCCAACTCGTTTGAGATAAAGCATCCAGCCAGAGCCATTGCAAACAAAAAAGCAAACTAAAAACTCACTTGCAGAGGATTTTAGGCGATATAACCCTCTATAAATACACTTAATATTCCATGAAGGTTAATAAATTAGCCTTACTGAATACTGGCCATTAAAGCCCCGGATTTCTGGCTATTGGTTCTGTCCGGCAGAGAACAGGGATAGCCAGGCACGGACTTCGGCATGGGTGGCGAAGGTTCTGTCGGCGACGGTTATGGCCGATGCCGGATCGCCAAAGCGCACCGCCGCCCCTACCCCCGCAGCACGGGCGGCTGCAATATCATGCTCGCTGTCGCCGACCAGCAGGCTGGCGGACAGATCCAGCGCAAAATCTTTGGCCGCCTGAAGCAGCATGCCGGGGGCCGGTTTGCGCCAGTCCGACTGTTTGCGATATTCGCCAATTCCATCGGGGTGATAGGGGCAATGATATACGGCGGTCAGTGGCGCGCCTTCCGCCGCAAATCGGTCCTTCATCCAGGCCGTTAAATGCTGAAAATCCGCTTCGGTATAATAACCACGGCCAATGCCCGCCTGATTGGTGACAATGATCAGCAGATAGTTCAACGCATGCGCGGTGCGGCACAGATCAAAGATGCCGTCAATAAAATGGAAACTCTTAATTTTATATGTGTACCCGGCGTCGGCGTTAATGACACCGTCCCGGTCCAGAAACAGGGCGCGTGGTTTGGCCATCGCAGTCATGCCAGATCAGGGGGCGAAAAAAGTTTGCGCACGGTGATAATCCTCCGGCACGCCAATATCGATAAAACGCGCCTGTGTAATATAGGCCAGCGGCTGCAATTGCCCAACCCGTGGCTCCATGAAATCAGCCTCGAACGAAAATTTCTCTGTCAGGCCAATGCGCATCTGGCTCAGCATCGCATCCCGGTCAAGCAGATACACACCGGCATTTATCACGCCCGGCCCCGCGCCGCCGCGCGCCTCGAAGCCGGTAATCCTGCCCGCCTCGATGCGCAAGCGCCCATAGCGTGACGCATCCTCCATCTGTTTTGCAGCAACACTGATCCGTGCGCTGGCGGCATGATGTGCGGCGTACATGGCGCGATAATCAAGTTCCAGCCAGGTATCGCCATTCACCACAAAAACCGATGACTGACTGGATTGCGCCAGCGCCAGCGCCAGCGCGCCACCGGTTCCAAGTGGGGTTTCCTCAATGGCATATGTGATGTTTATGTTGCCGGATCTATCACCGTAATGGGAAATGATCTGATCCCGCAGATGGCCCACCGAAAGCACTGCCTCACGGATACCCTGCGCTTCCAGATAGGCCAGCAGATGATCAAGGAACGGCCGCCCGGCAACGGGAACCATCGGCTTGGGAATGTCCGGCGCGACGGACCGCAGGCGCGTGCCCAGCCCGCCGGCAAGAATGATGGCCTGCATGCTCAATTGATCCGCCACCCTTCGGTTCCGCGTTTGGTAAAATGACAGCCCATGACCTCGCCTTCCTGCTTGTTAAGCGCGCGGATCACATCCATGCGCCGACCCGGGTCTGTCAGAAAAGTCATGAACCCGCCGCCGCCCGCACCGGACACCTTGCCTGCATAGGCGCCCGCCGCCATTGCCGCCATATAGGCCGCATCAATATGATCATTGGAGATACTGTGCGCGGTGCGTTTTTTGGCGTCCCAGGATTTGCGCATGAATTCCCCAAAGCGCACCAGATCGCCCTTGAGCACTGATTCTTTCATATGCAGCGCATCGGATTTCAGTTCGTGCATCGCATCAATTGATTTGCTGTCTTTTTGTTCAATATTGGCCGTCTGTTCACTGATGATTGCGGCTGATGAGCGCGAGCGGCCGGTGAAAAACAGCACGAGCGAGCTTTCCAGTTCCGCCAGAATCCAGTTTTTTATGCGCAGGGGATTCACGATCACCCGCTCCTGCGCATAGAATTCCATGAAGTTTACGCCGCCAAAAGTTGCGGCATACTGATCCTGGCGTCCACCATGCAGGCCAAAATCAACCCGTTCAATTTCAAACGCCAGCCGCGCAATATCATAATCACCCAGCGGCAATGACAGCAGTTCGACAAACGCCTTCAGCATCGAGACGACCATTGTGGAGGACGAGCCAAGCCCGGAACCGGGCGGGGCTTCACAAAATGTGCTGAGCGTGCACGGCAAGGGTACGCCGCCATTAAAATCCCGGATAACGCGGCGATAAACCGCCCGGTGCAAACCAAGCGGGTCGATCAGTGGAATGTCGCCATCCACACTGAACTCGACTTCTTCAACAATGTCCGTCGCCTCAAATCGAACTATACCGTCTGAACGCGGCGTCAAAACGGTATAGGCATACATGTCGATCGTGGCGTTCAGAACATGACCGCCATAAATATCGCAATAAGGCGACAGATCTGTGCCGCCGCCAGCCAGTCCCAGCCGCAGGGGCGCGCGCGCGCGTATCAGCATAATTTCATCTCCTGTTTACAGCCTGCTACTTGCCGTTCGCAGCAATGAGTGTATCGAATTTAGCAAGTCGCGCCGACCAACTATAGTGATCAAGCACACAGTTACGCGCGGCAGCCCCAAATGGGGCCCCGTCCAGTTTTTTTGTCGCCAGTTTACAGGCCAGGTCCGCGATTTCTGTGGCCGTACTGCCCAGCAGCAGATCGCGCCCTGCCTGTGCCTCATCAATACCCTCAAGGGCCTGCGGTGTGGTGATCACCGGCTTGCCCATCGCCATGGCTTCCAGCACCTTGTTCTGGATGCCGCGCGCGATGCGCAGCGGCGCAACGCACGCCACCGCATGCGCCACATAGGGGCGCACATCCGGCACCCGGCCCGTTACATGAACACCGTCCAGCTGCGCCAGCCGCTGCACCTCCTGCGAGGGATTGGTGCCCACCACATAAAACTGCGCATTGCCGAGTTGGGCGCGAATGAGCGGCAAAATATCGCGCGCAAACCAGCATGCCGCATCAATATTGGGGGGATAATCCATGGTTCCGGTAAACACAAAGGCCGGAATTGCGGGATCAAACACCGGTTCAAACGCATGTTCAGGCGAGAAATAGACCGAATCCACACCGCTGGCGACAGCATGGATTTCATTGGCGCTTTCGGGCGCCAGACGACGAAATATGGCCGCCTCCGGCGCACTTACAAACGTGCTGGCATCCGCCCAGCGCGCAGAGGCACGGTCCTGGGCCAGCACCAGACGCGCCTCTCGCGCATGGACAATTTTCATGATCCCGCTGCCTTTTTCGGCATATTCGCGCCATTTTTCCGAATCCGCATCGGCAAAATCGATAATCCTGCATTTCGCGCGATGGGGATGATTGAGAACATATTGCGCCATATTGGAAGAGCAGACAAAGACCACATCGGGTTTTATCCCGGTCAAAACCTTATTGACCCAGGCGGCCAGGGCGCGGTCATAAAAAAATGTGAAGCTGAGCGGCTCGCCTGTGAGCCAACCCTTCTGGCAGGTAAGCATTGCCAGATTTCGGTTCAGCCCGGCAAAATACGCATCGGCGCACAATGCGCGCACAGTTTCCACATGCTCCCAATCGGCCGGATCATCGATCAGGCAACCAAGGTGAACCGCGTAATTTTGCGCAAAGTGCCGTAGAATCTGCAGCGGACGGATTTTTTCGCCCTTAATCGGCGGATAGGGAATCCGCTGGGTCAGAAAAAGTAAATCTGGCATTGAATCATAGTCCCGGTTTGCTGGAATAAAGGTTGCCCTGATCGAATAACCCGAATCGGTTTTCGCAACTATTCTATTATTATACAAAACAATGATTTCTTAATGTCCTGATGGTTTCTTGATACAGTGCCGGTTAGTATTGACAGGAACCTGATCAAAATTATTGAACAAACGACCTGAATTATTTCTGTGGGGCCGGATTATGAGCATTGCCGATGATAACCTGTCTGACCAGACTATGGCCGGGGTCAGACGTCGCCAGATAATGAGCGCGGGGTTTCTGCTGGCTGGCATTGTCGTACTTACCGGGCTTACCTGGCAGAGCGTCACAGATATGGTGACGATCTGGCTGCGCGATTCCGCCTATAATCATGGCCTGTTTATTTTACCTATTGCCGCGTTCATGGCGTGGGAGCGACGCGAAAGACTTGCCGGACTAAGCATTGAGCCTTACTGGCCAGGGATTATTATTGTTGCCGGGTTTGCATTTACCTGGCTGGCGTCACGTGGCGCCTCCATCATGGAGGGCGAGCAGATTTCCTATGTTGGCATGGTGCAGGGGCTTATCCTGACTGTACTGGGCCGCAAAATTTTTCGTGCGCAACTTTTGCCGATTTTATATTTATGGCTGCTGGTTCCGACGGGCGGCTTTTTGATACCGGGTCTGCAAGCCATTGCCACCTGGCTGGCACAAAATCTTTTGCAACTGACCAGCATTCCGTTTTTTGTGGAACAATTTTATTTTCAGCTTCCTGTTGGATTATTTTTTGTAGCGCCGGGGTGTGCGGGACTTAATTTCCTGTTGGCCGCGCTGGCATTGTCGATTGTATATGTTGATCTTGTATTCGTCGGCTGGAAGCGCAAAATTATCTGTATACTGATCTGGCTGGGCGTGGCGATACTGGCCAACGGGGTCCGTATTTTTGGCATCCTGTGGATTGCGGAAATTACCAACAAGCAACTGGATATTGTTGATGACCATATATTGTATGGCTGGGGTTTCTTTATTATTATTTTGATCGGGCTGATGTATGTTGGGCAGCGTTTTTCGAATATGCCGCCTCTTACGGCGGATACAATAAAACGTGACTGGCTTCCCACAGGTGCGGCGTCCATTGGAAAAACCGGCATCGCGGCCCTTGCGCCAGTTTTGATCAGCGCCGGGATTATCAGTTATGGATATCTGGCTTTTTCTCAGGAAGTTCCTGTTCAGGGATGGACTGTCACAGTGCCCCAGAGCGCCGGTGAGTGGCGCTTTTCGAAGGAATTTGGCTATTCAGAAAACGCCTTTCCGAAAGCCGATGTCCGCCGCGTCATACATTTTGAAACACCCACGGCGCAGGCCAATTTATTTATTGCGCATTATTCCGGTCAGTGGGAAGGCCATGAAGCCGTTTCAGACAACCATAATATTTTGGGTGAGCAGGAATTGAAAATAACCGGTCGCGCCATGCCAGAGGTGCTGCTGAACGGGACGCAACGCAGGGTAATTGAGGAAACAGTTTCTGGCGGAAGCGGTAATATACTGATGTGGCGCTGGTATTGCGCGGGCAGTTATTTTACGACGAGCCGTATGGAGGTTCGCCTGCGCGCGGCAGCCAACCGGATGTTTTTCAGGAGTAGCCCGGCAACCGTCTTTACGATGTTTACCCAGGATACACCCGACACGCGCGCCAATATGACATCACTGATGCAGGCGCTTGCGGGCAGCGACCCCGGCATAATGGTGGTTGATGCGCAAGGCACGGTAATTGGGAACGCTGTTTGCCGGTAGGTTTCAGCCAATACCACGGATAATGTAAGGGCCGATCAGGTTGGCGAGCGCCAGCGGCATGCGCTGCCAGGCCTTGATCATCAATTCATATTTTGGATTGGTGGGATTGGTGTTTGGTGGCGCCCCGCCATCCGGCAAATAATAGGCGTGCGTAATTGGCGCCGGCGTAAAGCCCCAGTTTTTTTTGAAACTATACGGCCCGGTATCAATTTTACTGCGGCCAAAATCAAATATTGTATAACCACGCGCTCGCGCGCGGCGCATCAAACGCCAATACATCAGATCATTCGATCCATATTGACGCGCCGCCAGTGCGCCCCCGGTGAAATACGGCAAGACGGCGTCGCGGAAATAAAAGCTCAGCACACTGCTCAACGGTTGACCGGCGGCCGTGATGGTCAGAATGTCACAACTGTCCGGGCCAAATTCGCGCAGTAAATTCGTGAAATATTTCCTGCTTTGAACAGGGGTGCCAAGCCGATGTACGCTGGCGGAGAATAATCTGTAAAAGTTACTGACATCGGTTTCCATGATGCAGTCAAGATCAGCCTCTATCGCCTTGCGCACCACGGCGCGCTGTTTGCGGGGGATTTGCTTGAGATTGTCTTCTTCTTTTTCAGCAATTTCCCAGGCGAAAGAATAATAAAGATCATCGCGCATTGCCCAGCCATCTGGCACATGCGTGGCGCCACGATATTCTATATGCGCGGCGCCCAGATCCTTGCACAGGCCCTGCGCATATTGGTTCAGCGCATTGCGTGCATCCTCGTTCACTGCTGCGACGCCACCGCCAACAGTAAATGCGGTAGAAATCAGCCCGGATCCGAACAGCAGGCTTTTGACATGCACCAGCGGCAATATTCCCAGAATTTCGCCATCTGATTCTGCGAACAGATAATGCGCGCGCTGACCAAAGCTATTCTCGATTACCCTGCGCCACCCCGCCTTGTGAAAAAATGTCGCGTCGGGGCAGTTGGTGACAAAATTTTCCCAGGCTGCTTCGCTGGCTGCATCCAGATTTTTAATTTTAATCATTGGCTATTTATTATTTCCGGGAATTTAATAATGCGGCATAGACGCGATCTACTCTATCCCAGGAAAAATCTTTCAGTAGCTGTTGCATGCGCGGTTCGGTGCGCGAAAGATTGAGATAATGACGTATGCGGCTTTTCAGCGGCGCATTCTGAATGCGTGGCTGGCCGGGATCAATTTCCCAGGGATGCATATAATAGATGCATGGCAACTGATCCATACGGTTTACGCGCCGCAGCCCCCACCGAAAAACCGGGTAGGGCAACAACCGAAAAAACCCGCCCCCGCCAAACGGCATGTTTCTACCAAACAGCTTTACCGTGGTAATGGGAATTTCCGGTATAGCTTCGTTCGTACACGGATAAAATGGCGCGCGCGGGGCGCCCGGCAACCCGTAAAGATCATGCTGCACGGGATTAATGCTCGATGAATA
>CAMTVX010000112.1:0-13851 GCA_947085295.1 uncultured Alphaproteobacteria bacterium
CCCAGGGTGTCATCCCGGACTTGTTCCGGGATCCAGGGCCTCAAACACAGGCTTTCCCGTGTGACTCCTGGACCCCGGCACAAGGCCGGGGTGACAGCCCGTGTGTTGGTCCTGGTTCAACCTAAACGTGATGCGCTCTAACCATAGGGCTATCGACCTTGCAAATTAGTTAAAATAGAAAAAAAATATCGGTTTTCCCTAACTACCGCAGAAACGATATAGAAACATGGAGTTAGCGGGAATTTGGTACGCCCTAGGGGAGTCGAACCCCTCTTTCCAGGTTGAAAACCTAGCGTCCTAACCGATAGACGAAGGGCGCCCATGTGGCTGATATGCTATCAGCGGGGTCGCTATCGGGGGTTATATGGGGCAGACGACTGATTGGCAAGTGTTTAGGCGGACTTTGTAAAAATGTCTCGCCCGTCTTATGCAATTAGTTCAAAAATGCTAATTGATAAATTCCGGCCTGAGCATGTTAATCGCTAAACCTCAGGCGTGCAGATACTGCGGGTGGCGGAGCGGATGAAGTTCACAATCTCCATCACCTCGGTATGATCCCTGAACAGGGCGGCGACATCCTCGAGGCGTTCCTGCAACGTGCCTTCGGCGGCGAACAGCATGCGATAGGCGTTGCGCAGCCCGTGAATTTGCTCGCGTGAAAAATTGCGCCGTTTCAGGCCGATAATATTCAGCCCGCCAAGATGCGCGCGATTGCCCAGCACCGAGCCATAGGGGATCACATCATCCACCACACCGGACATGCCGCCGATCATGGCATGCTGTCCGATGCGGGCAAATTGCTGCACGGCCGACAGGCCACCCAGTATGGCGTAATCGCCAACGCTCACATGCCCCGCCAGTGTCGCATGGTTCGCCAAAATCACATGATTGCCGACCTGGCAGTCATGCGCCACATGCGCGCCCGCCATGAACAGGCCATTGTCGCCCACCCGCGTCACCATGCCGCCGCCCGCCGTGCCAGGGTTCATCGTGACATGTTCGCGAATGACATTGCCCGCGCCGATGATCAGTTCGCTGTTCTCACCCGCATATTTCAGATCCTGCGGCGGATGCCCGATAGACGCGAAAGGAAAGATCGTGGTGCCCGCCCCAATCGTGGTTTTACCGGCAATGCTGACATGCGAATGCAGGATCACATTGTCGCCGATCGCAACATTATCGCCCAGCACGCAATACGGGCCTATCTGCACATTGCGCCCTAGATTTGCGCCCTTGTGCACGATTGCGCTGGGATGGATGTCTGTTGTAGCCAAGTTCATTTATCCGCAATCATCGCGCTGTAATCCGCCTCGGCCATCAGCACGCCATTGACCCTGGCCTCGCCATGAAATTTCGACACTGGGCCGCGTTTGTGAATCAGGCTGACATGCAGCAGCAGCGTATCGCCGGGAACCACTGGTTTACGAAATTTGCATTTATCGATGGTCATAAAATACACCAGCTTGTGATCGGCCACATCGCCCGCGCTGTACATGATCAGTGCGCCGGAAGTTTGCGCCATCGCCTCGACAATCAGCACCCCCGGCATGACCGGGCGCGATGGAAAATGGCCCTGAAAAAAAGGCTCGTTCATGGTCACGTTCTTGATTCCGGTGGCGGAAATGCCAGGCACAATATCGCGCAAGCCATCAATCATCAGCATCGGATAGCGGTGCGGCAGAAGCTGCATCACTCGCATAACGTCCAGATCCTCCTGCACCGCTGCGAGAGCCGGTTTTTTTTCCTCACTCATCAGACTGCCCCTTTGGTTTGGCTATTCGCGCCAGACTTGCTACTTCGCGAAAATACTGTTTGGCAGGCATGGCGGGAGAACCAGCAACCCGTTCGCGCGGCGCAACATCACGCATAACGCCCGATTGCGCCGCAATCATCGCGCCATCGCCGATTTTCAAATGCCCTGTCAGGCCCGCCTGTCCACCAATCATTACAAAATCCCCAATTTCCGTACTGCCGGAAATACCGGTTTGGGCAGCGATGATACACCGCCGACCAATACGTACATTATGCGCGATCTGCACCAGATTATCTATCCAGGTGCCTTCGCCAATTACTGTGTCGGAGCCGGTGCCGCGATCCACCGTGGTATTGGCGCCGATATCGCAATTATCCTGAATGATCACACGGCCCAATTGTGGCACCTTGATAAATCCGGCGGGGTCGGGCGCAAAGCCAAAGCCATCCTGCCCAATGCGCACACCCGGATGCAGCGTAACATTGTCGCCAATAAGGGCGCAGAAAACCGATGTCATCGGACCAATCCAGGCATCCGCGCCAATCATCACGCGATCCCCGATGACCGCATTGGGACCAATATAGCTGCCGGAACCAATTTCAGCCCCCACGCCAATGACCGCGCCCGGCGATACGCATACATCTTTTCCCAGCTTGGCAGTTGGATCTACGCTGGCCCCTGCACATATGGCGCCTGTATGCCGGGGACGAGGATAGAATTTCTGCGCCACCAGCGCATAGGCCTTGTAAGGCTGGGCGCAGATGATCAGGGCCATGCCAGTGGGCGCATATTTCACCATGCCCGGCGCAACGATACACGCGCCCGCAAGCGAGCTTTCAAATTCAGCGAGATATTTTCGATTGTCCAGAAAGCTTAGCTGTTGCGGCCCCGCGAGCGACAGGGGCGCAACATCGCACAACAGCATTTTGGGATCTGCGCCGACCGACAGATCGCCGCCTGCCACCACAGCCAGTTCCGACAGCGCAAAGGGACCATGATTGGCGAAGAATCGAGAATCCGTCATGCGCGCTCTCTATCCTTTTCCTCTCCACCCGGCACTAACTGGCTGTAAGGCGGGCCGCTATTTTTTCGGCTTGGCGAATTCCACCTTAACCGTGGGTAATTTTTTATTCAGACGTTCGATTACCGCAGGCGTGATATCCAGGCTATCCGATGACGTCATCACGACACGGCGATCCATCACCAGATTTGCGCCCCGCTCGGCCATCAGCTCTTTCAAAATAGGTTCCAGCGCTTTCAGCAAGGTGCCCTGGGCGGTGCGAATCGCAGTTTCATAATCCTGCTGCGCCTGCTGAAACTTTTTTTGCTCATCACCTACTTTGGTTTCGAACTCGCGCCGCTTCACATCAAACTGTTCTGGCGCCAGAAGTGTCTGTTGCTGCTTAAGGCCCTGCTCTTCGGCCTTGAGTTTTTCCTGCGTGCTTTTTACCTGCGCCTGCAATTTTGTCTCGATATCGCGAATTTGCGTCTGCATGGATTTTGCGGCCAGGGATTGCTCCTGAATCCGCATTGTATCGACAACGAGGATATTTGCCGAAGCCGTTTGCGCTATTGCAGCCGGTGCCGCTGCAATCAGGGACATAGCCGTTAAAACGCCCAGGCTTCTTGTTAGCAAAGAAAACATTGCATCAATCCTCTGTGTTGAAATCCTAAAACTAGAACCGCGTACCTACGTCAAACCTGAAAGACTCGGTCTGATCGAAATCTTCTTTCACAATTGGCTTTGCCAGGTCCAGTCGAATTGGACCAAAAGGCGAATCCCACGCCACACCCACGCCAACTGCGACACGGGGGCTGTTACTGTTTACGACGCCAAAGCCTTTATCGACAGGCGTTGTAACCGCACCGGCATCCGTAAACATGTTGCCAAGTATGCCAAACTCTTCCGGTAATCCTAACGGGAAGGTCATCTGTACCGTACCGATATAATAAGCCCGGCCACCTAACGCGTCTTCGGTAAATTCGTCTCTGGGACCAATGCCCGCCGTCTGGAAGCCACGGAAACTGCGACCACCTTTGAAGAAACGATCATTCAACCGCACACTCTGGTTTAACCCATCAATATAGCCAGTCGTAAATGACACATTGCCGACAACTTCTTCACCAAGTGGATAAAAGTATTTGGCTTCACCTTCGGTGCGAATATAGGTCACATCACCACCCACGCCCGCAAAATCCTGCAGGAAGGTAAAGGTAAAGCCGCGTCGCGGATCAAGCTGATCATCCACATCCTGGTACGTGTATCGATAGCCAACCAACGATGTCACATCACTGCCCAGTGCGGCCAGAATAAACGGCGACGCATTGATTGGCGCGCCACTGATCTTGTCCTGGCGCAGGCTGTAACGTAGCCGCGCGCCGGCATATTCCGACAAGGGGGCGCCGATGGACAGGGTAAAGCCGGTTTGCTCGGTATTGAACGACGCAAAATCCGTATAGTCATTGCGCACGCGGAAGAGATCAAAGCCCGCTGCCAACTGCCGGCCCAGGAAATAAGGCTCCGAGAAACTAAGCTCCAACTGCTGGGTAAGCGAGCTGGCCTGTGCAGAGGCGCGCAGAAACTGTCCCTTGCCCAACAAATTGCGCTCGGCGATGCTGACATCGGCAATCAGGCTTTCCGTTGATGAAAAGCCAACGCCGAAACTTAACTGACCGGTGGATTTTTCCTTTACCTCGACATTGATGTTTGTGCGATCCGGCTGCTCCCCCGGTGTCTGGGTAATTTCCACATTGCCAAAGAAATCCAGCCCGCGAATACGCGAACGCGAACGGTTTAGCTTGGCCGTGTTGAAGGCGTCGCCCTCGACAATACGGAACTCGCGACGAATAACCCGGTCCAGCGTCCGCACATTGCCTTCGATATTTATCTTTTCGACATAAACGCGCGGGCCTTCATTGATCTGGTAAATAATATCAATTTTCCGGGCTTCTTTCTGCCGGTTGATCTTCGGACGGATGTCGACAAAGGCGTACCCGAATTCACCGGCAGCAAAGGTCAACTCCTCAACCGTGTCATCAATCAGTTTGGCGTTATACATTTCGCCAGCACGGGATTTGATCTTGTCGCGCAGCAATTCGGGATCGATTTTCTCGAGTTCCGTCTTTATGTCGATCGAACCAAATTCATATAACGGCCCTTCATCGACCACAAAGGTGATAAAAAACTGTTCCCGGTCACGGGTCAGTTCCGCCACCGCTGAAACGACGCGAAAGTCAGCATAGCCATGGCTGAGGTAGAACCGGCGTAATTGCTCGCGATCAAACACCAGCCGATCGGGATCATAATTGTCGCGCGAGGCAAGAATGTTCCACCAGCGCGACACCTGTGTGGACACTTCGCTGCGCAGGCGGTTGTCGGAAAAGCGCCTGTTGCCGATAAAATAGATTTGCCGGATGCCCGTTACCGAACCTTCCTTGATCTCAAACACCAGATCAACGCGATTTTGCGGAAGCTGAATCACTTTGGGTTCAACGGTCGCTGCAAAACGGCCGGAACGGCGATACACCTCGATGATGCGTTTCAGATCGTCCTGCACCCGTGCGCGCGTATAAACGATACGTGGTTTGAGGCGCACCTCACTGTCCAGCGCCTCATCCTTGATCGCTGAATTTCCTTCGAACGAAACCTGATTGATAATCGGATTTTCCACCACATTAACGACCAGATTGTTTCCCTCGCGACGAATGGTAACGTCAGCAAACAAGCCGGTCGTAAACAGGGTTTTCAGGGATTGGTCGATTTTGGCCGGGTTAAACTCATCGCCCGGCCGTATTATCATGTAGGAGCGAACAGTATCTGATTCAATACGTTGGTTGCCGCTAACCTCGATTGCCGCAATGCTTTGGGCATTCGCTGGTCCAGCCGCCATAAACAGACCCGCAATGGCCAGCCACATAACGGCCAGACCGCAACGCCACCCAGATGATGGCCTGTTTCGTCCACATTCTGAAAATATTGAAAACATCATTTACCGGAAATACTACTCAGGAAAAAAGGCTTGCCAGAAAATCCACCACACGCAGATTAACCAGATCATTCCAGGTTACGAACAATATCAGAGTGGTAATAGCAGCGAAGCCGATTCGATAGCTGAAATCGAGCACCCGCGCATTTACCGGTCGTTTCCAGACGGCTTCAATTGCATAGAACACCAGATGCCCGCCGTCCAGCATCGGCACCGGGAACAGGTTCAATAACCCAATACTAACCGATAGAACAGCCATCAAATGGATCAGCGCGGAAATACTGACCTGCGCCACCTGCCCCGACATTTGCGCAATCCGCAGCGGCCCGCCAAGCTGTTCCGTACTTTCCTTACCCATAATCATGCGGCCCAGATACACAAATGTCTGGTCCACGATGAACCAGGTTTCCTGCACACCAAGCGAAAGCGCCCGCACCGGCCCGACAACTTCGACAATTTGATCTTCGGGGTTATTGGCCCTGACCAGGCCGATCAGGCCCCGGCGCTGTACATTGCCGAACGCGTCCTTGAACTCGTCCACGCGCGGAACCACCAACAAATTAAACTGCTGATCTTCGCGTTCCACCAGCACATCCAGGCTTTCCCCCGCCGCCAGCATGACACGGCGCTGTAAATCAGTGAAGCTGTCGATTTTCTTGCCATCAATGGCCAGCACGACATCGCCCGGCATAAATCCCGCCTGTTCGGCGGCGCTGCCAGGCTGCACCTGATCCACTCTGGCAAGTATCGTTGTCCGGCCAAATGTCATAAACAAAGTGGCAAATATAAGGATAGCCAGAATAAAATTGGCGATCGGCCCCGCCGCAACGACCGCAATGCGGTTGCCAACGGGTTTATGGTGAAAGCTGACCGATCTTTCCGACGCGGTCATTTGTTCCAGTTGCGCGCCATCGGGTGTACTGGCCACCGATTCATCGCCCCAGAATTTGACATACCCGCCCAATGGCAGCCAGCCGATCTTCCATCGGGTGCCCTGGGAATCATTCCAGCCAAAAAGTTCCCGGCCAAAGCCAATGGCGAAGGTTTCCACCCGCACACCGCAATACCGGGCCACCAGAAAATGACCGAGTTCATGAAAGAACACGACGACCGTCAGGACAAACAAAAAGGCGCCGACATAGATCAGAATATCACCGGAAATCACTGTTTTCTCCCAACCGGATTAACGTAGTTCGATTAACGCGCGCGCATAGGCCCGGCCTGCCTCATCTGCGCCTAAAATATCATCCAGAGACTGCATGGGACGCGACCATTGCCCCATATCTCCATTACCACCTGCTTCCAGTGTTTGCTCCACGATGCGGGCAATGTCCAGAAAGCCGATCCTACCATCTAAAAAGGCCGCAACGGCGATTTCATTCGCAGCGCTCAGAACGGTGGGTGCGCCGCCGCCCAGCGTCAGCGCTTCCCTTGCCAGACGTAATGCAGGAAAGCGGCGAAAATCAGGCGCTTCAAATGTTAATTGCGCAATCTGTACCAGATCAAGGCGCGGCACTGGCGCATGAATGCGGTCCGGCCAGCCCAGGGCATAAGCGATGGGGGTGCGCATATCCGGTGACGCCATCTGCGCAAGCACCGACCCATCCTTATAGGAGACCATGCTGTGGATCACCGATTGCGGGTGAATGACGACATCTATCTGGTCCTTTTCGACAGGAAATAGATGATAGGCTTCAATTAGTTCCAGCCCCTTGTTCATGTAAGTTGCGCAGTCAACCGATATTTTTGCGCCCATCTGCCAGTTGGGGTGGGCAATCGCCTGGGCGGGCGTAGCCACCTTCATCTGTTCGATCGTCGCCGTGCGGAACGGGCCACCCGACGCAGTAAGTGTAATTTTTTCAACGCCTTCCGGGCGGTGGCTGTCAAACACCTGAAAGATCGCATTATGTTCGGAATCTACTGGCAACAACGTCGTACCCTTGCGCCGTACCAGATCCATCATGTGATCGCCGGCACAGACCAGACATTCTTTGTTGGCGATGGCGACGGTGGTGCCTTGCGCGACAGCGGCCAGCGTTGGGGCCAATCCGGCAGCGCCAACGATTGCCGCCATGATCCAGTCTGCCGGTCGTGTGGCGGCTTCTATGATGGCTTGCGGGCCTGCGGCAACTTCAATGCCAGTACCCGCCAGGCCGTCGCAAAGCGCCTGATATTTGCCGGCATCCCCAATGACCGCCAGACGCGGGGACACCCGGCGGGCGACCCTGATCAGTTCCTCGACATTACCGTTAGCCGTCAGCGCCTCGACCCGATAGCGCCCAGGCGCGCGTTCGATCAGATCAATAGTGTTTAGCCCGACAGAACCCGTGGCCCCCAGGATCGTGACGCTTTTAGGTGCGATCAATGGAACAGGGGCGGTCTGGCTCATATGGAACCTGTTGCCAAAATAAACGCGGCCATCGCGGGCGCTGCAAACAGCAGCCCGTCCACACGATCCAGAATGCCGCCATGGCCTGGTATCAAATTGCTCATATCCTTGACGCCAAAATGTCGTTTTACCATAGATTCCGCAATATCCCCAACCTGTGACCAGACCCCGACAGCCGCCGCCAGTTCAACCAGCACCCATACCGGGCCCAGACTGGTCATCGACGCCACAGCGCCCCCCACAAGGCCAGCACTGACCATACCACCGATCAGGCCAGCCCAGGTCTTGTTCGGGCTGGCCTGTGGCGCCAGTTTTGGTCCGCCAATAGCTCGTCCCGCAAAATAGGCCCCGATATCCATGGCCCAGACAACCAATAACAGCCAGATGATTAACGTAAAACCAATGCCATCCTGCATCCGCAACCAGACCATTGCAGCGGGTCCCAATGAAATATAGGGAACCCCCAGTAATCGCCAGCGTAATTGCTGACCGCGAAACCAGCCCAGCGCACCGGCCAGTACCATCCCCCCAAGAGTGATCCAGACCGCTGAATGGGTAGCACCTGTCATGATGGCCAGCAGTGCGGCCAGTGCGGTTCCGGTAATAATCACCATGTCAATGCGCCAACCCGGTCCACAGCTCAGGCGCGTCCATTCATAGGCCATTAGAATGACAGCTACCGCCATCATTAGCTGGAAAGGCAGGCCGCCAAGCCACACGGCCCCCAGAACAATGGGCGCCAGTACCAGTGCCGACAGAATGCGTTGTTTAAGATCACTTGAGCGAGCTGTGATCAAGTTGATGCACTCCTGACTTTATTGCCTGTCATTGTCCCCTCACTCCGCCACCTGATCCCCACCCTAACCCTCCCCTTTACAAGGGGAGGGAACGCTTTGCGGCAAGCTTCTCCTCCCCCTGAAAGGGGGAGGTTGGGAGGGGATCTGACCCTATTTCCGTCGTCATTGCGAGCGAAGCATAGCAATCCAGAGTCACAAACGAAGGCCATGCCTTGAGACTCTGGATTGCCACGCTTCGCTCGCAATGACGACGGGACTGTGGATATTCAATCAAAGTAATTGCCTTCAGCTTTCGTCCGTTGCGCCAAAGCGGCGGTCGCGGCGGCTGAACAGCTCAATGGCCTGTTCCAACGACTGTCTGGAGAAATCCGGCCACAGCGTATCGATGAAAACCAGCTCCGAATAGGCCGCCTGCCACAGCATGAAATTGCTTAGCCGCTGTTCGCCGCTAGTGCGGATGATGAGATCGGGGTCTGGCAGTCCATGCGTCATCAAATGCGCGGCGAAAGTTTCGGGCGTAATCTGATCCGGCTGCATGCGCCCCGCCGCCACCTCTTGCGCCAGACGCTGCGCCGCCGCGACAATATCGTTCTGACCGCCATAATTGACGGCGATGGTGAAGATCAGCCGGTCATTGTGCAGGGTCTGTTTCTCGGCATTTTCGATCAGGGAAACCAGATCGGGCGCCAACGCTGTGCGATCACCGATAAAGCCGATGCGCACCTTCTGCCGGTTCAACTCGTTCACTTCGCGCTGCAGATAGCTTCGCAGCAGCCACATCAGATCATCAACCTCGTCCGCCGGGCGTTTCCAGTTTTCCGAGGAGAACGCAAAGAGTGTGAGATACGGCACGCCCAGTTCGGCGCAGGCGGTCACCGAACGGCGCACGGCTTCCGCCCCTTCGCGATGGCCAAGCGCGCGCGGCATGTAGCGCTTCTTTGCCCAGCGGCCATTACCATCCATAATAATGGCAATATGCTGCGGCAGGGTTGCCGCAGCCGTATCCACTTTATGACCAAGCCCCCGGGTCAAACGTTCGTGATCTCTATTTCTTTGGCAGCCAGCGCCTGATCAATCTGCTTTATCACGGCATCTGTCATTTCCTGCACCTCTTCCGCCCAGATTTTATGGTCATCCTCACCGATATGTCCGTCTTTTTCCATGCGCTTCAGATCATCCAGGCCATGACGGCGCACATGACGCGCCGCGACACGCGCTTCTTCGGCATATTTACCAGCGACCTTGGTCAGTTCGGTGCGGCGTTCGGCATTTAACGCGGGGATTGGAATCCGGATCAGTGTGCCATCAACTTGCGGATTAAGGCCCAGGCCGGATTTCTGTATGGCCTTGTCCACTGCGCCCACCGTGCTTTTGTCCCAGACCTGAATGCTGATCATACGCGCGTCCGGTACGCTTACGGTACCCAACTGGTTGATCGGCATTTTCGAGCCGCCATAAACCTCAACCACGATCGGATCCAACAGACCCGCACTGGCGCGACCGGTGCGCAGCCCCGACAATTCCGTTTTGAACGACGTCAACGCGCCATCCATCCGGCGTTGCAGATCATCTATATCGAATTCTTCCGGTTCCGCCATAATGTCACCCGTCAATCAGCGTGTATGTACCACCGCCCGTAAGAACCGTGGCCAGCATTCCGGTATCCTGATTACTATACACCAGAATGGGAATTTTGTTTTCCCGGCACAAGCTGACAGCCGTGGCGTCCATGACGCGCAAATCCCGCGCCAGCACTTCTGTAAAACTTAACCGGTCATAACGAACTGCGCTGGCGTCTTTTTTTGGATCGGCGGAATAAACCCCGTCAACCTGTGTGCCTTTCAGCAACGCATCGCAATTCATTTCCGCCGCCCGCAACGCCGCCGCCGTATCCGTCGTGAAATAGGGATTGCCGGTGCCTGCCGCAAACACCACTACGCGCCCTGCCTGCAAATGTTGCATGGCGTCGCGCCGGGTGAAAGTTTCGCATACGGTTGGCATCGCAATGCCGGACATGGCCCGTGCCGCAATACCGTTTCGCTCCAGGCCATCCTGTAACGCCAGCGCATTGATGACTGTCGCCAGCATGCCCATATGATCGGCGGTGGTGCGGTCGATGCCCGATGCCGCATCAGACATGCCGCGAAATATATTCCCACCGCCCACGACCAGCGCCACTTCGGCCCCCAGTGCAATGACGTTGCGCACTTCCTGGGCAACACGGTCGATGGCGGCGGCGTCATGCCCAAACGGGCGATCCCCCATCAGAGCCTCGCCGGAAATTTTCAGCAATACCCGCCGCCAGCGCAGGGCTTTGGTGGATGGCTGAGGTGCTTTTTGAGACGGCATGATCATCCTGGCTGTTGCGGTACGAATAATAGCTAGCGCAGAATGCTATATCCTGCGCAGGCCATATCTTAAACCCCTAAAGCAATATCCGCGCAATCAATTAGCCCTGTCCGCGCTGCGATGGGTTTTTATTGAAAATCCCGATTTTTCCTTTATGATTAAAAGCGATTATTTTTTAATCATAAACTGGTTGAGGTGATCACATGGAAACAAAAGTGCTTACCGCGCATGTGCCCCTGGCGCTGGCAAATAAAGTCGATCAATTGGCAGGCCGCCTTGAACGCTCGCGTGGCTGGATCATCAAACAGGCGCTGTCGGACTGGGTCGCCCAGGAAGAAGAACGAAGACTGTTGACGCTGGAGGCGCTGGGCGATGTGGATGCCGGGCGCGTCATCAGCCATCAGGCCGTGCAGGCATGGGCCGACAGTCTTGATAACGCTCAGCCAAACCCCCTGCCCGCGCCTGATTGATGCAACTGAAATGGACCAGCAAGGCGCTGTCCGATTTGGCGCGTCTGTATGAATTCCTCGCGCCCGTAGACCGGCAGGCGGCGACCCGAATTGTGCAATCGCTTACTGCGGCACCTTTGCGGATTATCGAGCATCCCCGCATTGGCGAGCAGCTCGAAGAGTTCACACCGCGTGAGGTGCGCCGTATTCTTGTTGGCAAATACGAGATGCGCTACGAACTGCACAAATCCGCAATCTATATATTGCGGATTTGGCACACACGCGAAGACAGATAGGCGCGCTTAATTACCAGCGGCGGCGGCGGCGACCTCGGCGGCGAAATCGCTGGCTTCTTTGGTGATGCCATCGCCTAGCAAAAAGCGAACAAAACCCGTTACTTTTACCGGTGCGCCAATATCTTTGGCCGCATTGTCGACGGCTTTTTGCACGGTGATATCGGGGTCCATGACCCAGGCCTGCGACAGCAGCACAACCTCTTCATAGAATTTGCGGATGCGACCTTCGATCATCTTCTCGATGATATTGTCGGCTTTGCCTGATTCGCGCGCCTGTTCGATCAACACCGCGCGTTCACGTTCCACCACTTCGGGGTCCAGCGATTCAGGCGCCAGCGCCAGCGGGGCGGCAGCGGCAATATGCATGGCGATCTGACGGCCAAGTTCATTCAGTTTCTTTGTATCACCCGCAGATTCCAGCGCCACGATCACGCCCATTTTGCCAAGGCCCGGCGCAACCTGATTATGAATATAGCCCGCCACGACGCCCTGTGGAACCGACAGGTAGGCGGTACGCCGCACGCTCATATTTTCGCCGATGGTACCAACCATTTCAGAAACATATCCGGCGACATCGCGTTCGCTACCCGGAAATTTCTGCGCCAGCAGGGTCGCGAGATCACCTTTTGAGACAAGCGCAAGTTTTGCGACCGCCGCGACAATGGCCTGAAACTTCTCTGAGCGCGCGGCAAAATCAGTTTCGGAATTCAACTCGATCAGCGCGGCGGAATTATCGCCCGACGCAAAGCCAACCAGGCCTTCCGCCGCGACACGATCGGCCTTTTTCGCCGCCTTGGACAGGCCCTTGGCGCGCAGCCAGTCAATGGCCGCTTCCATATCGCCGGAAGTTTCCTGCAAGGCTTTCTTGCAGTCCATCATGCCAGCGCCAGTGGTTTCACGCAGATCTTTAATAAGCGCTGTTGTTATCTCAGCCATTGCAGTTCCTCAAAATTAGCTAAAGCGCGGCATCCGCTGCCGGAGCAACATCTTCAAGCACCTTAGGGCCATCGAATGACGGTGGTTCGACCATATCGCCTTCCATACCCGCATTGCCCTGTGACAACCCATCGAGACAGGCGCGCGCAATCAGATCGCAATACAGATCGATCGCACGTGCGGCATCGTCATTGCCAGGGATGGGGCATGAAATACCATCGGGATCACTGTTGCTGTCCAGAATGGCAATCACAGGAATATTGAGCTTGGCAGCTTCGAGTACGGCCAGCGCTTCCTTGTTGGTGTCGATGATAAAAATCAGATCGGGAATGCCGCCCATATCCTTGATGCCGCCCAGCGAGGCTTCCAGCTTGTCGCGGCTGCGCGTCAGTTGCAGCAGTTCCTTTTTGGTCAGGCCCATGGTGCCCGCCGACAATTGCTCGTCCAGGGATTTCAGCTTTTTGATCGAATTTGAAATGGTTTTCCAATTGGTCAGGGTGCCACCCAGCCAGCGCGCATTAATGTAATATTGCGCGCAACGTTTGGCAGCGGCAGCCAGCGGCAGCGCGGCCTGACGCTTGGTGCCGACAAACAGCACCCGTCCGCCGCCTGCGACCACATCGCGTACAGTTTCCAGCGCGCGGTACAGCAACGGCACGGTTTGCGTGAGGTCGATCACATGAATATTGTTACGCGCCCCAAATAGAAACGGGGCCATTTTAGGGTTCCAGCGGTGAGTCTGGTGGCCGAAATGTACGCCTGCTTCAAGAAGCTGGCGCATGCTGAAATCTGGCAATGCCATTCTTTTTTTCCTTTTACCGGTTATGCCGCCGCAGGAGTTGGTCCCATTACAGGACACCGGTTCGACGCATCGGAATGCCAATCAGGGGCTGTTC
>CAMTVX010000113.1:0-8027 GCA_947085295.1 uncultured Alphaproteobacteria bacterium
CCGGCACAGGCGTTGGCGGCACCTGGTACTGGAACCGCTATCCCGGCGCGCGCTGCGATGTGGAAAGCATGGAATATTCCTACCAGTTCGACGAAGCCCTGCAACAGGAATGGGAATGGCCCGAACGCTATTCGCCGCAACCCGTCATTCTGAAATATCTCAACCACGTCGCCGACCGCTTTGACATGCGCAAGGATATTCAGTTCAACGCGCGGGTAAAGTCGGCCGTGTTTGACGAGGCGAAAAACCGCTGGACGGTGACGACCGAAGATGGCGCCACCATGACCGCCACCTATTGCGTCATGGCGACGGGCTGTCTATCAGCGCCCAACACGCCCGCCTTCAAAGGCGCCGACAGCTTCAAGGGCGAAATCTATCATACCGGCCAATGGCCGCATGATGGGGTGGATTTCACCGGCAAGCGGGTGGGCATTATCGGCACCGGGTCTTCCGCCATTCAGTCGATCCCGATCATTGCCGAGCAGGCCAAACACCTGACGGTGTTTCAGCGCACACCAAATTTTTCTGTGCCCGCCGGGAACCGCCCTATGGATCAAAAACTGCAAAAGGAAATAAAGGCGGATTACGCGGCCTTCCGGAAACGGGAAAATGAACAACAAACCGCTTTCGGCTCGCGTTTCGAGACCAGCAATGTGGAAATTCTGGAAATTTCCAAGGCTGAACGCGACGCCATTTATGAAAAATACTGGGAGATTGGCGGGCTTCTGTTTTTATACGCCTCCAACGAGCTGTTGCTGAACAGGGACGCCAACGAAACCGCCGCCGAATTTATCCGCGAAAAAATTCGCAGCATCGTAAAGGACAAGGCCACCGCAGAACTGCTGTGCCCGGATACGGTGGTGGGCTGCAAGCGCCTGTGCGCCGATAGCGGCTATTTCGAAACCTTCAACCGGCCCAATGTCAAACTGGTCGATGTCAAATCCGCGCCGATAGAGGAGCTGACCGCCAAAGGCCTGCGCACCAAAAATGCCGAGTTCGAACTGGACTGCATCGTCTTCGCCACCGGCTTTGACGCCATGACCGGATCGCTGCTGCGCATGGATATTCGCGGCCGCAAGGGCCTGACCCTACAGCAGAAATGGGCCGAGGGACCGCGTACCTATCTGGGCCTGACCACCGTTGGCTTTCCCAACATGTTCATCGTTTCCGGCCCCGGCAGCCCATCCGTGCTGACCAATATGGTGCCCAGCATCGAGCAGCATGTGAACTGGATCGCCGACACCATCCGTGATCTGCGCGAACGCCAGCTAAACTGCATCGAGCCGGTCTCCGAAGCCGAAAACGCCTGGGTGGATCATGTCAACGAAGTGGCCGGATACACCTTATTCCCAACCTGCAATAGCTGGTATCTGGGGGCCAACATACCCGGCAAGCCGCGCGTGTTCATGCCCTATCTGGGCTTCCCGGCCTATGTCGCAAAATGCAACCAGGTCCGCGCCGACGGCTATGACGGCTTTGCGCTGAGCAAAGGGTAGAAAAAATTTGAAGCACTCGTAATGTGGAGTCAACACGGGATGCCATCCCGGATAAAACCCAGCCTGTTTATCCGGGACGGACATAGGGAAGCGTTTCATATGCTTTTTTTCACTTGCGCATGACAAGTGTTCATGAAGAAAGCCGGGTTGCCGAAGTGGATTCGCTTCGCGGCATTGCCGCGCTTGCGGTAATGCTTTTTCATTTTATCTATAGATATCCAACACCCACCAAGCCAAAAAACGAATTAATCGCCAAGATTTTTGGTTATTTTCCCATTCAGGATTTTTACTTGGGCGAACTCGCTGTATATCTTTTTTTTATAATCAGTGGGTTCGTCATATCAATCTCAGCCTTAAAGTGCAAAACGGTAGCGGAATTTGGATATCGAAGATTTTCAAGGCTGTATCCGGTTTACTGGAGCGCCGTTATTGTTCTTTCGCTGATCGTATTATTGCTTGATGGCGAAAATAATCTCAGCCTTTTGCAAGTTGTTGCAAACTTGACCATGCTTCAGGAATATTTTCGGTTGCCACATGTTTCCAGCGTCTTCTGGAGCCTGATTATAGAATTGCATTTTTATATACTCGTAGCGTTCGTAATAGGTTTAGGCCTCATGAAGTATCGAGGAATATTATTGGTAATCTGGTCTGTTACGGTTTTTTTATACGGCTTTTATTCAATTCCAAATCCCGTGCCGTGGCCGATAGTGCGGGTCCTGTTACTGGATTACGGTCACTTTTTTGTCTATGGGATTGCCATTTACCAGCTATGGGATTCAAACCAGTCCGGCGCAGATAAATCAAATCAACTCACTCTGTTTCTTATCCTGATTTCAATTGCGTCCTGTTTAATCCGTTATCCGGTAACGGTTAACGTCATTCTGCTGAGCCTGTACTTGTTATTTTACGTGGCTGTTATGCATTCGTTGCCAGTTTTTCGGAATCGCGTACTCGTATATTTTGGTGGTATTTCCTACGCGCTATATCTGGTGCACCAAATTATTGGACCAATCGTCATGCGGCATATAGCCATGCCACGCGTCGTCGAGATTGCCGTCGCTTCTGCTGTTGCCATCATAGTGGCAACAGCGCTGACATGGTGGGTCGAAAGACCGGCCCTGAAATGGTTGCGTATCAACCGCCCGGACTGGGCCCGCTAAAGGACTGCGCATTCATGTACGGATAGCGCTCACTCCGCTGCCTTTAGCACAGGGGCGGGCTGGCTTCCGCGCAGCAGGCGTCCCGGCAATGCGCCGGTGGATTGTCCGTCTACGAATGTAACTTCGCCCGACACGATGGTGTATTTATAGCCGCTGGCCTTCTGAATCAGCCGCTGGCCACCAGCGGGCAGGTCAAACACGATATGCGGTGCGCCAAGGGTAAGATTGTCGAAATCGATCACATTGAGATCGGCCTTCATGCCAGGCGCGATAACGCCGCGATCCAGGAAACCAACCAGTTTCGCCGTGTCTTGTGTCTGGCGCTTGACCAGATATTCCAGCGGCAGCTTTTCACCGCGCGTGCGGTCACGGCCCCAATGGATCAGGTGCGTTGTCGGGAACGAAGCGTCGCAGATGACGCTGCAATGCGCGCCGCCATCGCCAAGGCCGAACGCCGTGTGCGGGCTTAAAATCATTTCGCGCGACACATCCAGATTATTGGCGGTGTAGTTGGCCAGCGGCGCATATAACAGCGCCTTGCCGTCATCTTCCAGAATCATATCGTAAACCAGTTCTTCGGGGCTTACGCCCTGCGCCTGCGCCAGCGCCTTGACGCTTTTTTCCACCGGCGGCTCATAATCTGGCGGATCGCCGAGCGGGAAAATCTTGTGCATCGAATAAAAAATACCGGTGAGCAGCGGATTGCCCTTGGGCTTTTCCGACAGAATCTGTGCGCGGAATTCCAGATCGCGCATTTTGGCAACCCGCGCGCTCAGTGGCAGATCCGCAATCGTGCGATAAGTCGGGTGATTGCTGAACGGGTTCATCGTCGCCTGCAAACCCAGCAGCAGACAGATCGGGCGCGCCGCCACCTGGCCTTTCATACGCAGGCCATCATTGGCCGCGCCTTCGATACGGTCCAGCAATTCGCGCCATCCATCGGGGCGCTGATCAAACTGGATCAGCGAAATCGACATGGGCAATTGACTCTGTTCGGCCATGTCGCGCAGGATCGAGAATTCGGCGTCCATATCGGTGAAATCCGAAATCATTTCGAACACGCCCTTGCCGGTTTCGCCCATGGCCCTGGCGATACCCACCAGTTCCTTGCGCTCAGCCCCATAGCTTGGAATAATATCGCCGTCGCGCGAGCGGTGGTTCAGGCTGCGCGAGGAGGAAAAACCAATCGCGCCCGCATGCATCGCTTCGGCGGCCAGGCGTCCCATTTCTTTGATGTCGGCATCCGTCGCCGCCTCACGCTGAATGGCGCGCTCGCCCATCACATAAACCCGCAGCGCAGCGTGTGGCAGTTGCGCGCCAATATCCAGCGCATGGGGCTTGCGTTCAATGGCGTCGAGATATTCGGCAAAGGTTTCCCATTCCCATTTCATGCCTTCGGTCAGTACCGCGCCGGGAATGTCTTCCACACCTTCCATAAGTGCTATCAGCGCATCATGTTGTTCAGGGCGCGCCGGCGCAAAACCCACGCCGCAATTGCCCATGACCACGGTTGTCACCCCATGCCAGCACGAAGGCGAGATCAACGCATCCCACGACACCTGCGCGTCGTAATGCGTGTGCACATCGACAAAGCCCGGCGTCACCAGTAAACCGGTGGCGTCGATTTCCTTTTTGCCCTTGCCGGGAACCTGGCCCACCGCCGTGATAATGCCGTTATCAACCGCAACATCGCCTTTGAAGCGGGCCCCGCCGGAACCATCAATGATTGTGCCGCCGCGAATAACCAGATCATGCATGACTGTTTCCTCCGATTGTGGGCTGTTCAACCGCCCGACATATTGAGTGTAGTGATTTCCAGTTAGGGAAAGACTAACACCTCTTTATGCCGCCGGGCGACCAAATAATGACCGCTGGCTTGCGGGCCTGTGCTACTGCACCCTTACCAAAACCATTAGGCCCGATGCCCAATCAAGCTTTAGGGAAACAAGGTCCTGCTGCCCCTCAAGCTCCTGGACCAGAACCGGGACTTTCGGCGCATGGCCTTCGGGCCAGCCGGGCTGGGGATAAAGATCGTCAATAATGTAGTAGCCGCCCTTGGCGACGACATTTAGCGCGAGATCTAATCCATTGAATTTTCCGGGCCAGGAATCGGCAAACACCAGATCAAAACGCTGATCCTGAACGGATTGCAAATACGCCTCGCCATCCTGGCAGATGAAACTAATCCGCTGATCGTGACCGAGATGGTTTTTGGCAACAGCCTGGCACTCGGCATCATTCTCGATGCTGACCAGACTCGATTCCTCGTCCATTCCATCAAGCAGCCACGCGGCCGAAATGCCGGTGCCTGTTCCAATCTCCAACATGCGGCCACCGGGTTTTGATGCAGCCAGAATCCGCAATAGCGAACCCGTTTTTGGCTCTGACGCCATGATGAACCCGAGCCGCGCCGTATCTGTGACGATGGCATTCAGGGTTTTCGGACCCTCTGAGACTTCCCACATTGATTCTATGATACCCCAAGATCGATCATTAACAACTTGGTTACATCGTCATCGCGAGCGAAGCGTGGCGATCCAGAATCACAAACTCAGGCCTTTCCGTGTGACTCTGGATCGCCACGCTTCGCTCGCGATGACGCAACACGCGGGACGGATGCCCCGCGCGCGCCTTTATCAATCCTTACGCTGCCTGTTTTTTCAGATGCTCTTGCAGGACATGGATGGCTTCCACGGCGAACGGGAAGCCGGCATAGGCGGCCAGTGTTACGATCAGTTCCTGGAGTTCTTCCTTGCTGAGGCCGTGGCGGAAGGCGCCGGGAATGTGGATTTTCAGCTCATCCTGGCGGCCCAGCGCACCGAGGAAGGAATTGACGATCAGGCTGCGGTCGCGCTTGTTCAGCTCGGTGCGTTCCCAGATGTCGCCAAAAATGAAATCGACGGCATAGATGCCGATCGGTCCCATCTGCTTTTCCAGGCCATTCAGGGTGATATCGAGATTATCGAAAAGCTGACCGCCGGAAAGCTTGGCCAGACCGGGTGCTGCGCGCTTGCGGCGCTCGGACAGCGACAGACGCTCCGTCGGGGGCAGCTTGCCATTTTCGGGCGCATGGCCCAGTTCGGCCAGTACTTCATTGGTGACCCGCATGGCGTCCAGCGCGCGCGGAAAGCCCGCATAGCCGCACATATGGTTGAAGATTTCACGAATTTCCACCGGCGTCAGACCATGATTAATGCCGCCGCGCACATGCACCTTCAATTGCTCCAACTGATTGAGCGCGCCCAGAATGGCGATGACGATCAGGCTGCGGTCACGGCGGCTGATGCCGGGACGTGACCAGACATCACCCAGACAGAAATCAATGACGTGCGAACCCAGCGCGCCGTTCTGGTCTTCCAGCCGCTGGGCGGCCTTTTCCGGGTCTTTCGTGCCGGTAAGTTTGGCCAATACTTCCAGCCCGCGCGCGCGGCGTTCTGCATGTGTCATATCGCTCATCTGCTGTCTCCCTGTTGTGTTTTCTGTTATTCTAAAAAACAGCCTATCTTTATTTCATTGCCGGGACAAATGTGAATCTCATGATCTGGTTGTTTGCGGGCGCTGGTTTATTACTAGCTGGATTGTTGTTTCTGCGATCCTTCACGGTAGCCGATCCCATAAAAATGGCGAAATGGCTGCGCTATGGTGGCACAGCCGTTTTGTTGGCGGTGGCGGCCTATCTGGCTATCACAGGGCGCACGCCGGTTGCCATGCTGCTGGCTGGGTGGGCTTTATGGCTGCTGGGCAGGAAACCGTCTCTGGCCAGGCCGGAACCGGCGGCCGGTCAAACCCGGGCGCGGGCGGGCCTGTCGCGGCAGGAGGCGCTGGATATACTGGGGCTGCAACCCGGCGCATCCCAGGAGGATATCCGGGCGGCACATAAACGGCTGATGCAGACCTGCCACCCGGATCATGGCGGGTCCAGCTATCTGGCGGCGCGCCTGAATGCGGCCCGCGATATACTGCTATCCTGACACGATGTAGCGCTTATCACTTGTTAGCTTTTGGGCGATATGCAAGAAGCATTATCGGCCGGGGCCAATTCAGGAAATATCGAGGCGAATATGAGCAAAACTGTAAGAAAAGCGGTGTTTCCGGTGGCGGGTCTTGGCACCCGTTTTTTACCCGCAACCAAGGTCATGCCAAAGGAAATGCTGACCGTGGTGGATAAACCGCTGATCCAGTACGCAGTCGAAGAGGCCGCCGCCGCCGGTATCGAGGAATTTATTTTTGTTACCAGCCGGGGCAAGAATGTACTGGAAGATCATTTCGACCGGTCGCCGGAACTGGAAGAAACCCTGGCGCGACGCGGCAAAAACGACTTGCTGGAACAATTGCGCGGCTGGTTGCCAAAGGCTGGCAGTGTGGTTTCCACCCGTCAGCAGGAACCGCTGGGGCTGGGCCATGCCGTGTGGTGCGCACGCGAGTTTATCGGCGATGAACCCTTTGCCGTGTTGCTGGTCGATGATTTGATCAATGCAAAAACCCCCTGCCTGAAACAGATGGTGGACACGCATCGCCAAACCGGCGGCAGCCTTGTATTGGTCGAGGATGTGCCACGCGCCATGACCAACCGCTACGGTATTCTGGATGTCGCGTCCGATGATGGCGCACTGGTGAAGGTAAAGGGGTTCGTGGAAAAGCCTGATCCTTCGGTCGCACCATCCACATTATCGATTATCGGCCGTTATATTCTGGAACCGCAGATTTTTGACTATCTGGCGCGCCAGCAGCGTGGCGCAGGCAATGAAATTCAGTTGACCGACGCGATGGCGGCAATGCTGGCGACCGGGGCCTATTATGGTATGCGCTACGAAGGGGTTCGCTATGATTGCGGCGACAAGCTGGGATTTCTAAAGGCGAACGTGGCGCTGGCGCTGGAACGACCTGATCTGGCGTCCGGGCTTCGGGATTTTCTTAAGGAAATCAAAGTATAATTTAGTTATATTTGGTCATATCCATATGATCGGAAGATTTTTGCAGGGTAGGTCATCATGCGCATCACCATGATTGGAACCGGTTACGTTGGACTGGTTTCCGGGGCGTGTTTTTCAGATTTTGGTCATGAGGTCATTTGTGTCGATAAGGACAAGTCCAAAATCGACAGCCTGCTGGCAGGCAAAATGCCAATATTTGAGCCCGGCCTGGATGTGTTGGTCGCAGAGAATGTCGCGGCGGGCCGATTGTCCTTCACCACAGATCTGGCAAAGGCCGTGATTGATGCAGAGGCCGTCTTTATTGCGGTCGGCACACCCAGCAGGCGTGGGGATGGCCATGCCGATCTAAGCTATGTATATGCGGCGGCCGAAGAAGTAGCCGGCGCCATAAATGGCTACACCGTGGTGGTCACCAAATCCACGGTCCCGGTTGGCAC
>CAMTVX010000114.1:0-12635 GCA_947085295.1 uncultured Alphaproteobacteria bacterium
GCTGATTACCGCCAACACGGCCAAGCTCTTCCTCGATCTCGGTGTCACGGCGGTGGTCGCGCCAACTGGCAATCAGACCTGCCTCGATCAACCTGGCAATCGGTCCTTTTTGAGCGGCAACCTGATTTTGCGCCAATGTAAAATCCCCGGCGCGAACCAGTTCAAGAATTGGATCAATGGTTTTTGCGCGCGCACGGGGACCAGAATAAATTCCGGCAAGGTAAAACTGTACTATTTTAACAATAATAACTGCCAGCGCCACGATAGATATAAGTAAAAGGACAGCAACAATTGGCCCCCCTCTGAATATCAGTGGTGCGATCACATCGTTATATGTTTGTACAAGCGCTGCTAACATGCTTTACCCCTCAAAAATAAAACCCATAAGCTTGATACAGTATTATCCATTAGCTAATTCATTCTACAAATTGAACCATACCCCATGGACCAAGGCAATGTCCAATGCTCAGAGATTTCCAGAAAAGCCTGATCAGGCCAGTGCGCAATAGGCCCCGCGATGAAATACCAATGGCTTTCCGGCGGTTTCAGGTGATGCGAATTTACGTACCAGACCAACATAAATAATGTGATCACCCGCATCATGGCTGGCCACTTTGTCGCAATCAAAAATGGCGACGGCATCCGTGATAATCGGACTTCCGGTTTCCCACATCGTAAATTCAACCCCATCCATATAGGGCTGCCCCTTTTTGGCGAAGCGCCCTGACAGTTCCTGATGGTTAGCCGCCAGCACATTGATGGCGAAATGCTTCGCCTCCTGGAAAATGCCAAGCCGGTCAGAGCCTTTATCAATGCACCACAGCACCATTGGCGGATCCAGCGATACAGAACTGAACGAATTGGCCGTCATGGCAATGGCCTTTCCATCCGAGCCTATCGTACTGACCAAGGTCACGCCGGTAACAAAATTGCCAAAAGCATTACGCAAGGCACGGGTATCTATCGTCATTTCCAAAATCCCCTGAAAGATGAATTATTGCTTAATTTATAAAGGTTAGAGAGACGTCCACGCAATGCCATTATGGATTCTGCGGCGTTTGGGCTGCAAACCTGCCATTAACCTACTTTCTCTAAACTGCCCGAACACCCTAAAGCAGGCGGAAACTGGCAAAAATGGCAAAAGGCTCAAACGGCGAAGCCCCTACGATTATCATCAAGAGAATAAAGAAAATCTCGGGCGGGCATCATGGTGGCGCCTGGAAGGTTGCCTATGCCGATTTCGTGACCGCGATGATGGCCTTTTTTCTTATGTTATGGCTGCTTAGCAGCACGACCAAGGAACAGAAAGAAGGTCTGGCCGAATATTTTACCCTGTCCCAGGTAAGTTCTTCTACAGGTGGTGGCGATGGATTGCTTTCCGGGAAAAGTGTAAATGATGAAAAGAGCATTTCAGACGGTTCGCCAACGATAACCCTGTCCATGGCGCCGCCAGCACCACCCCCATCCGCCGAGGGCGAGGCCGATGATTCCGGAACACCTTTAACCGCTGAATTAAGTAATGCGGAAAATCCCGTTGCCAATGTTGGGGTCGGTGAAAACGCCACCGGCGCAGGTGGCGCACATGAGGCGGTCACCAGCCTGGACGCGCAGCGCACCACCGCAACGCCAACAGAAGATGCCATGAACAAGGCAATTGATGAACGCGAAAAAAGAAAATTTGAACAGGCCGAAAAGGAACTGAAACAGGCAATCAGCGATATTCCGGAACTGGCGCAACTTTCCGGGCAACTGATCATTGATCATACGCCGGAAGGCATGCGCATTCAGCTTGTGGATGAAGCAGACCGCCCCATGTTCAAGGAAGGCACATCCGAACCCTATGCGCGCACAAAAGCGATTTTTAAGGAAATTTCCAGAGTCATCAACAAGCTGCCTAACCGCATTGCTATTTCCGGCCATACCGACGCCGCCACATTTCAGCGCCCCGATGGTTATGGAAACTGGGAATTATCCATGGATCGGGCGATGCTAAGCCGCCGCATGTTGCAGCAATCCGGCGTGCCGGAAAACCGTTTTTTCCAGATCTCCGGCAAGGCCGGAACAGAACCACTGTTTCCCGACGATCCATATATTTCAGGAAACCGCCGCATTTCCATTACCATGATGCGCGAACAGCCCGTGCTTGCGCCCAGAGCATTGCAGATAGAGTAGGCTAGGTTCGGGATGCGTTCTCGGCGCTGATTGTGTCGGTAAGTTCCGGCGCCAGATGCGCGCTGAGGCGTTGAATAATTGTTATAAGCTGCAAAATTTCCTGTTCGCGCAGGGCGTCGATCTTGTTATGCAGCAATTCTATTTCCAGTTCCGCTTTCACGTTCACACGATAATCATGTTCGGCATGACGGCGATCAATTTCTGCCTGACGGTTCTGGCTCATCATAATGATCGGTGCGGCAAAGGCCGCCTGCGTAGACAAAAGCAAATTCAGCAGAATAAAGGGATATGGATCCCAGTGGTAAAAATAGCCAATTAAGTTCAGGATGACCCATGCCAGAAGCAGCGCAGACTGAATAATAATAAAGCGCCACGAGCCAACCGTTTTGGCGACCATATCGGCTATTTTGGCGCCCCGCGTTGGCGCATGCTTTGGAGAATGATGCGCAGGCCGTTGCGCGCGCAACTCACGCAGATGCTTGCGGTCCTCTTCGCTCAGATGAAATTTTTCGTTATGAGCATTGGTCATTGGTTGTCCCCGCTCAATACACTACGACACTGCGGATGGACTCACCTTTATGCATCAGCTCAAACGCGCGGTTGATATCGTTCAGCGGCATTTTGTGGGTGATCAGATCGTCGATATTGATCTTGCCGTCCATGTACCAGTCGACGATTTTTGGCACATCCGTGCGGCCTCTTGCGCCACCAAATGCGGTGCCGCGCCAGACACGCCCGGTGACCAGTTGAAAAGGACGTGTACGGATTTCCTGTCCCGCCCCGGCAACGCCAATTATGATCGCCTCTCCCCAGCCTTTGTGACAGCATTCCAGCGCCTGACGCATCACGTCAACATTGCCGATACATTCAAAACTGTAATCCGCACCGCCGCCGGTTAATGACACAAGATAAGCGACCAGATCGCTGCCGACTTCCGCAGGATTGACAAAATGCGTCATGCCAAAACGTTCCGCCTGTTTGCGTCGCGCGGGATTGGTGTCAACGCCAACAATCTGTGACGCGCCAACCAGCCGCGCCGCCTGAATGACATTCAAACCGATGCCGCCCAATCCGAAAACCACAACTTTTGATCCCGGCTCGACCTTTGCCGTATTGATTACCGCGCCAATGCCGGTGGTGACACCGCAACCGATATAGCAGATCGCTTCAAAGGGGGCGTCCTCGCGCACTTTCGCCAGGGCAATTTCCGGCAGCACCGAAAAATTGGCAAAGGTGGAACAGCCCATATAATGCAAAACCGGTTTGCCCTTATAGCTGAACCGGCCGGTGCCATCGGGCATCACACCCTTGCCCTGCGTTTCGCGGATGGCCTGACAAAGATTGGTTTTGGGGTTAAGGCAATATTCGCATTGGCGACATTCAGGCGTGTACAGAGGAATGACGTGATCGCCTTTTTTCAGCGACTTGACGCCTGCGCCAACCTCGACGACCACACCCGCGCCTTCATGGCCTAAAATCGCGGGGAACACGCCTTCGGGATCATCCCCCGAAAGCGTAAAGGCGTCGGTATGACAGATGCCCGTCGCCTTGAGTTCAATCATCACTTCGCCTTCTTTCGGGCCTTCCAGTTGAACCGTGACAATCTCCAGCGGCTTGCCAGCTTCAAAGGCAACGGCGGCGCGAACATCCATGATCTCTCTCCCTAAATCAAATCCTGCAAACGACTATACACTGTGCCCAGCATCAAAAGTGGCATACGCAACCACGGCCCACCGGGAAATGATCGATGCGCAATGCGCGCAAATACATCAAACTTCTCCGCGTCACCACGAATGGCGTCTGCGATAAGTTTGCCGGCAAGCCCGGTCAGCGCCACACCCTGCCCGGAAAAACCCTGGGCATAATACACATTCCCTGGCCTGCGACCAATATCCGGCAGACGGTTGCGTGAAATATCCACAAATCCACCCCAGGCGTGGGAAATACTTACATCCTGCAATTCCGGGAAAGTCGCCAGCATGCGCTGTCGCATCCTGTTGGCCAGCGCCACCGGCGGCACGGTTGTATAGCTAACCCGCCCGCCAAACAGCATCCGCCAATCCGCTGACAGCCGAAAATAATCAAGCACAAAATTCGTATCCGACACACAGGCATTTTGCGGTAGCAGCCCTAGCGCCCTGTCCCGGTTCATTGGTTCCGTCGCAATGATATACGTACCCACAGGCATGATCCGTGATCGAAGCATTGGCTCCAGCGCATCAATATAGGCATTGCAACACAATACAAGATGTCGGGCATGCACAGTCCCGTGATCCGTGGTTGCCACCGCCTTGCCCGACCCATCCCCGCTGGCGGGCAGGATTTGGGTGACCCGGCTTTTTTCAAAAATCTGCACACCCGCGCCCGCCGCCGCTGTCGCCAGACCCCGCACATATTTCAACGGATGCAGATGCCCCGCACCTATATCTATCAGGCCCCCATGAAAACGCCCGCTGTTTACATGCTGCTTAAGCGCAGCGCCATCCAGAAGGTGCGATTGCGCGTAACCAAGGCTCGCAAGATATTCCTGCTCCGTCTTCAGGGCATCCATATGGCGTGGGCGGGTCGCTGCCAGCAGATAACCGGGTTTATATTCCGCATCTATTTCATGGCGCGCGATACGATCGCGCACCATTTGCGTGGCCTCAAGCGCGCATTGCCATAATTGTTTCGCCTGCGTCTGACCAAATAGCTGCGCAATGTCGTGCATATTTTTGGCGTAGCCATTGATGAGCTGACCGCCATTGCGCCCGGAAGCGCCCCAGCCAATGCGTTCGCCTTCCAGCAGCACGACCTGGTATCCAGCCTCGGCCAGATTGAGCGCAGCGGACAAGCCCGCATAACCACCGCCAACCACGCATACATCACACGTAGTTTGCCCTGTAAATTGAGGATAAAGCCTGGGCGGGCCACCGCTATCCAGATAATATCCGGGCGGGCCAAATTCAGAATCATTTTGGAGTGAACGGGGCATGTCCCCCCATCCTAACTTATATTCATGGCAAAAAAATACTGGCAAGAACCGTGCGAAGGGGCAATGATAGCCGATACCATCATAAATGAGTCTGGGCGGGACAAGTGTGACAAAAAGTACCAGAAACGAACCAGCGATTGATCTTACCCTGCCCGAAAACTTCCTGCATATGCGCCAGGATATTTTGCGTTTCGCCGATATGGATCGCAATGGGCATCTGAACAATGTGAAGTTTTTTGAGTTTTGTCAGGAAAGTCGCGTCTCGCTTTTTCGCGCCGTGGGGGCGCATGATGGAGAGGACGGGCGGGCATGGATGATTGCCTCACTTTCCATTGATTTTCGTGGTGAAGTGCATGCGCCGGGCAATGTTGAAACCGGAACCCTGGTTTTGAAGTTCGGGAACACCTCCCTGCAATTGGGTCAGGGCATGTTCAATGATGGCCGCTGTGTCGCCACTGCTGAAATGACCATGGTTCGGGTCGATCAGGAAACCGGCAGGCCCTTCCAGATTGAACAGGTGCTGCGAGACCGGCTTAAAATGCTGGGGGGGCATGGTTAATTTGCACGGCCCGCTTTTATCTCTGTCATATTGTGTTATGCTCACATACCAGTATGAGCGGCATTTATAAGGGATCTGCCGGGTGACGAAGCCAGTTAATATTCCACGTTTCTATGTGACATCGCCATCGCCCTGTCCGTATCTGACCGGACGAGAGGAGCGCAAGATATTCACCCGCCTGTCGGGCGATGATCCTGCGCTGTTGCATGACACATTGGCCGATATGGGATTTCGTCGCAGCCAGAATATAGCCTACCGGCCTGCCTGTGTTGGCTGCAACGCCTGTACTTCGGCGCGCGTTCCCGTTGCCGATTTTCATCCGGGTAAAAACCTGGCGCGCATCTCGAAACGCAACAAGGATTTACGTCTTGGGTTTGGTGGCACCACCGCGACCATCGAACAATATCATCTGCTGCGCCGGTATCTGAACACCCGGCATGGGGACGGCGGCATGGCAGCGATGGACGCATTCGACTATCAGATGATGGTCGAAGACAGCCCGATCACCACCTATCTGCTGGAACTTCGCAAACCCGAAGGCGAGGATGAAGGTCGCCTGCTGGCGGCGTGCATTACTGATGTGGTTGGTGATGGCCTGTCCATGGTCTACAGTTTTTTTGATCCCAAGGAAGATCACCGCAGCCTGGGCAGCTTTATGATCCTGCGCCATATCGAACTGGCCAGGGAAATGGGGCTGTCCTATGTCTATCTTGGCTACTGGATCGAAGGCAGCCGCAAGATGCACTACAAGACCCGTTTCCGTCCGCTGGAATTACTGGGCCCGAGCGGCTGGCAAATTTACACTGGAATGTCCGATCCGGGTTGAATGCGGCATTGCCCAACACATGCAGTTTCATGTAATTCAGATACAACTTAACAGCATGGCTTCGCGTTGCATCTTGCTCGCCGCCACAGGGGGATAGCCAGATGATCCACAAAAAAACCAACCGGCGATCATTTATTGCGGGAACGGCAGCATTGAGCACGGCGGCCGCGACATTCTCAGCGCCAGCGATTGCGCAGGGCAAGCGTACGCTCAAAATGGTCACTACATGGCCAAAAAACCTGCCGGGACTTGGCATGGCGGCGGAGCAGGTCGCCAAACGCATCACCGAAGCAACCGACGGGCAGTTAACTGTCAAAGTGTATGCGGCAGGCGAGCTGGTTGGCGCATTCGATGTGTTTGACGCCGTGTCCAATGGCAGCGCCGACATGTATCATGGTGCCGAATATTACTTTCAGGGCAAAAGCGCCGCATTTAATTTCTTTTCCGGTGTTCCCTTCGGCCTGACCTCCAACGAAATGAATGCATGGATTTATTATGGTGGCGGTCAGCAATTGTGGGACGAGCTGGGTGCAAAATTCAATCTTAAACCTTTCATGTGCGCCAATACCGGCGTGCAGATGGGGGGCTGGTTCAACAAAGAAATAAATACCATTGAAGATTTCAAGGGCCTGAAAATACGCATGCCCGGTCTGGGCGGTGAAGTGTTACGACGACTTGGCGCATCGGTGGTAAGCATTCCGGGTGGCGAAATTTATACCAGCCTGCAACAGGGCGTGATTGATGCAACGGAATGGGTCGGCCCCTGGAACGACATGATTTTTGGTTTTCACAAAATAGCAAAATATTATTACTGGCCGGGCTTTCATGAACCTGGCTCGACCCTGGCGCTAAGCATTAACCTGGATGTCTGGAATAGCCTTGGCAAAAGCCAGCAGGTGATTATTCAGTCTGCATGTGCCGCGCAAAACGACATGACACTGGCAGAGTTCAACCATAATAACAGTACGTCGTTGGCCACGCTTGTTGACAAGCACAAGGTCGAACTGCGCCGTTTTTCTGATGAGGTGCTGACAAAAATTGGCGCTGTTTCAGGCGAGGTAATGCGCGAAACTGCGCAGGCAGACGATATTACCAAACGTGTGTATGACAGCTATCTTGCCGCCCGCAAGAATTCGATGCTGTGGTCGCAACATTCCGAAGAAACATTCTGGGAAGCGCGTCGTTTGCCCTTCGTATACGAATAATCGTTCCGTGCAGAAAGCTCTCATACTTGCAAATTACATTGATGCGCTCAACCGGCGTATCGGCGGCACAACGGCATGGCTTGCGTCCGTTATGATCGTGGTGCAGTTCCTGGTGGTTTTGCTGCGCTATATTTTTGGTGTTGGCGCACTGATGCTTCAGGAATCACTGACCTATATGTTCAGCATTCTGTTCATGCTCGGCGCGGGGTACACTCTTTTGCAGGATGGGCATGTGCGGGTAGATATTTTTTACAGGACGGCAAAACAGTCGAGCAAAGCGATGATTGATCTGTTGGGAAGTCTGTTTTTCCTCATCCCATGCTGCGTTTTGATCCTGATAATTTCACAGCCTTATGTCACGGCCTCCTGGGCGGTGCTGGAGGGATCAAAAGAAACCAGCGGAATTCCTGGCGTTTTCCTGTTGAAATCGCTGATACCCATTTTTTCCATTCTGCTGATATTGCAGGGCATATCCACTGCCATTCACGCCCTTGCGGCACTCCTCGGCAGGAAAGACTGAACAAATGGATATCCGCGAAATTCTTGACGTACTGATGTTTGCCGCCACCTGTGTGTTTTTGATGGCAGGATTTCCCGTGGCTTTTACACTGGCCGGATCTGCGCTACTGTTCGCCATCATAGGGTATTTTTTTGGCGTATTCGATTTCTCATTTGTCGGATTTCTAACCCAGCGCATTTTTGGCGTAATGACCAATGACGTTCTGCTTGCCGTTCCCTTGTTTGTATATATGGGGGTCATGCTAGAACGATCGCTTGTCGCCGAAGATCTGCTCGAATCCATGGGAAAATTATTTGGTGGCCTGCGCGGAGGTTTAGGTATTTCCGTAACCATTGTTGGTGCATTGCTGGCTGCATCCACCGGCATTGTCGGGGCCACTGTCGTTACCATGGGCTTGCTCTCGCTTCCTACAATGTTAAAGCGCGGTTATGATCCTGCGCTGACAGCGGGAACGATTTGTGCGGCGGGGACGCTGGGACAAATCATTCCACCATCAATCGTGCTGGTTCTGCTGGGCGATGTAATTTCAAGCGCCTATCAGGCCGCACAGCTTGAAAAGGGTGTATACGCGCCGGAAACCGTATCGGTGGGCGATCTGTTTGCCGGTGCGCTGCTGCCCGGGTTGATGCTGGTGGGATTATATATTCTGTATCAGATTGGCATGGCTATTTTCAGGCCACTATCATCACCCGCGCTGCCACCGGAAGATGTGAAATTTGACAAGCGCAGTGATCTTTATCTGATGTTGTGGCGCACTCTGTTGCCACCGGCAATTCTTATCATTGCCGTGCTTGGATCAATTTTAAGCGGGATCGCAACGCCCACAGAGGCCGCTGCACTGGGTGCGGTTGGCGCCACCTTTCTGGCTGGCTGGCGAATTAAACGCGATTTTCCGATGCCAATTTACACCGCAGGTGTCGGGCTGATCTGTTTGCTGATTCTGGTGCAGATGTTCGATATGCGTTACGGGCGTGACCTGCCCTCGACCACGGATATGATGGCGATGATTGCAGCCGTGATCGCCAGCCTGGCATTGTTGTGGGGATTTGGCGTTTGTCTTTTGCGCAGCTTCCGCAATGGCACGCTGCATGAAGTTTCCCGATCCACCATGGAAATCAGTTCAATGGTGTTCGTAATTTTGATCGGCGCGGCGCTGTTCAGTCTTGTATTTCGCGGCCTGGGTGGTGACGAAGCCGTTTCAAGTACGTTATCGAGCATGCCGGGTGGTGCGATTGGCGCCATGATACTGGTCATGGCCATAATGTTTGCGTTGGGTTTTTTCCTTGATTTCATCGAGATCATTTTTATCGTCGTGCCGCTGGTGGCGCCCGCATTGCTGGGGATGGGCCTTAATCCGATCTGGTTGGGCATAATGATGGCTGTCAATCTGCAAACATCTTTCCTGACGCCGCCATTTGGTTTTGCGCTGTTCTATCTTCGCGGCGTTGCGCCACCGGAACTTACGACCATACATATTTACAAGGGCATTATTCCGTTTGTGATCATTCAGTTGCTTGCCCTGGTCCTTTTGGCGTTATTTCCACAGACTGTTACCTGGCTTCCTTCGCTGCTGAACTAGAAATTAAACACTGGGCGACATGTTGATAAAATTACGCAAATTCTGGACAGATCTGGATGACGCCACGCGCCAGGCGTTTTACCGCACCGCGATGTGGATCGTACTGATCGTGGGAACGGTCTATACGATTGGCCAGTCGGATTTGATTGAGTCCTATACGCCCCTGGCCGTAAAAATTGAAATGCCGGAGAAAATAATATTTCCCAAAAGTAATGCGACTGTCAGCCTGCCGATTAATCTGCAGCTGAAAAACAATACGCAGGAAATAGCCCTGCTGGAGGTGCCAACGCCGTGCAAAATTATTCGCTGGTATATCACCAATAAAGCTGGCGATTTTGTTCAGGCGCCAGCAGAAGAAACCTGTTCGCAGATCGTGATGAAGGCAAGCCTGCCCGCCGGACAATTTTCTCAGGACGAACTGTTAATTCCGCTGGACGCATCGCGTTATGTGGTGGGCATCCAGTATAAACTGATGGTGCGGTATTGGGGCCAGGACGGAACCAAAGACTTCAACGTGGAATTTGAATAATTTCGTCAGGCGAATTTGTTGCTGCGTGGAAAACCGCGCGGGGGTAAGCGCCCGGCCTGCGCACGTTTGCCGATCCAGTCGATCAAATGCTGCTCGCTCTGCCGACGCCCGGAACGATCCTGCCATGTAAGGCCATCTGCAAGCGTAAACATTTTTGCGTCGCTCAGCCCACCGTCCTTATAGCGTTGCAGGATGACGCCCTTGCCGCGCGTCATCACCGGCACTTCGTCGCGCGGGAAGATCAGCAGTTTGCGATTGTCGCCGACCACCGCAATGGAATCACCAACGACGGGCGTGCAGACTAACGCCTCAACATCACCAGAAACATTCAGCACCTGTTTGCCATTGCGGGTAGCGGCGACCACTTCGGATTCCGCCACAATAAACCCATGCCCATCACTGGACGCGACCAGCAGGACACGTTCGGGGTCATGCACGAGTATCGTCACAATGTCATGATCATTATCCAGATCAATCATCAGGCGAACCGGTTCGCCATGCCCGCGCCCGCCCGGCAATTTATCGCAGCGCAAAGTGTAAAAACGCCCATTGGTGGCGAACAAAATAAGCCGGTCGGTGGTTTGCGCATGCAGCCAGAACTTGGCGCCATCGCCATCCTTGTATTTCAGTTCCGGATCTTCCGGCAGATGGCCCTTTAATTGCCGGATCCAGCCTTTTTGCGAACACACGATCGTCACCGGCTCACGCTCGATCATCGCTTCCAACGGAATTTCATCCATCACCGGGGCATCAGCAATGCTGGTGCGACGCGCGCCCAGCGCCGTCTTCGGCCCGAATTTCACTTTCAGCGCCTTCAGATCATCGGAAATCTGCCCCCATTGTTTTTCATCGGATTTCAGCAGACCGAGTAGCAGTTTGCGTTCATCGGACAGCGCCTGATGTTCACGGCGCAGGGCCATTTCCTCAAGCTTGCGAAGCGCGCGCAGCCGCATGTCCAGAATCGCCTCGGCCTGAATATCGGTAAGTTTGAACGCCTGAATCAGTTTCGGCTTGGGCTCATCCTCGTTACGGATAATGCGAATGATCTTGTCGAGGTTGAGAAACGCGATGATATAGCCGTCCAGCACTTCCAGACGATGCACAATGCGCGCCAGCCGGTGATTTGATCGCCGCACCAGCACTTCCTTGCGGTGATCGAGAAAGGCACGCAACGCCTCGCGCAGATCCATCACGCGCGGCACCAGATTTTTATCCAGCACATTCAGATTAAGCGGAATACGGACATCCAGATCGCTGAGCTGAAACAATTGGCTCATCAGCATTTCCGGTTCAACCGTGCGGGCGCGCGGCTCCAGAACAATGCGAATATCCTCCGCCGATTCATCGCGGATGTCGCCAAGCAGCGTCAGCTTGCGGTTGTTAATCAGTTCCGCCACTTTCTCGATCAGCTTGCCTTTTTGCACCTGATAGGGAATTTCCGTGACGATGATCTGATAGCCGCTGCGCGGGGTTTTCTCGACTTCCCAGCGGGCGCGCACGCGAAACCCGCCACGCCCCGTAGAATAGGCCTCCAGAATGCTGGCGCGCGGCTCAATCATCACGCCGCCGGTGGGGAAATCCGGCCCGGGAATAAAATCCAGCAACTTCTCAATACCCGCATTGGGGTGCTTGATCAGATGCTGCATGGCGTCACACAGTTCGGCCACATTGTGTGGTGGAATGCTGGTGGCCATGCCCACCGCAATGCCCGTCGCGCCGTTGGCCAGCAGATTGGGGAATGCCGCCGGCAGTACCAGCGGTTCGCTTTCCTCGCCATCATAGGTATCGCGAAAATCCACCGCGTCTTCGTCAATGCCCTCGAGCAGCGCCTGCGCCACTTCCGTCAGCCGAGTTTCCGTATACCGCATGGCGGCGGCGTTATCGCCATCGACATTGCCGAAATTGCCCTGGCCGTCGATCAGCGGATAGCGGATGGAAAAATCCTGCGCCAGACGCACCAGCGCGTCGTACACGGATTGATCGCCATGCGGATGATATTTGCCGATCACATCGCCGACAACGCGCGCGGATTTCTTGAACCCGGACCCCGGATCCAGCCGCAATTGCCGCATCGCGTACAGCAGCCGACGGTGCACCGGCTTCAGCCCGTCGCGCAGATCGGGCAGCGACCGCGCGGTGATCGTCGACATCGCATAGACGAGGTAGCGTTCCGACAGCGCGGAATCGAACGGGGCGTCGACGATAGCGTCGAACGGATCGGGGTCGTTGTCTGTGGTAATCGCCATGGCTGCGATGGCTTAGCAATGCACC
>CAMTVX010000115.1:0-22869 GCA_947085295.1 uncultured Alphaproteobacteria bacterium
AAGATTTATCAGCGCGCCTTTGGCGGCATGACCACCAAATATGGCGAAGGCCCGCCAGCACTGCGCACCTGCGCCGCCGCCGACCGCACCGGCCACGCCATGCTGCACACGCTATATGGCCAGAGCATCCGCAACAATGCCGAGTTCATGATCGAATATTTCGTCATCGACCTGATCATGGAAGACGGCGAATGCCGGGGCGTGATCGCCATCAATATGGATGACGGCATGATCCACCGCATCCGCGCCAAAATCACCATCATGGCGACGGGCGGCTATGGCCGCGCCTATTTCTCGGCCACATCCGCGCATACCTGCACCGGTGACGGCAATGGCATGGCGCTGCGCGCGGGGCTGCCGCTACAGGACATGGAATTTGTGCAGTTCCACCCGACCGGCATTTACGGCGCGGGCTGCCTGATCACCGAAGGCGCGCGCGGCGAAGGCGGCTATCTGACCAATTCCAATGGCGAGCGGTTCATGGAACGCTATGCGCCATCGGCCAAGGATCTGGCGTCACGCGACGTGGTCAGCCGTTCGATGACCGTCGAAATCCGCGAAGGGCGCGGCGTGGGTCCGAACAAGGATCATATCTATCTGCATCTGGATCATCTGGACCCGGCCATTCTGCATGAACGCCTGCCGGGAATTTCGGAATCCGCGCGGATTTTTTCCGGCGTGGATGTGACCAAGGAACCGATCCCGGTACTGCCGACGGTGCATTACAATATGGGCGGTTTGCAGACCAATTTTTATGGCGAAGTTGTAACCCTGCGTGACGGCAATCCCGACGCCGTGGTGCCCGGCCTGATGGCCGTTGGCGAGGCGGCGTGTGTGTCCGTACATGGCGCAAACCGCCTGGGTTCAAACTCGCTGATCGATCTGGTGGTGTTTGGCCGCGCGGCGGCACAGCGCGCCGCCCAGGTAATCAAAAAGGACGAAAAGCAGCGCGAGCTGCCCAAGGATGCAGCAGACATATCGCTTGCGCGTCTGGACAAGGCCCGCTTTGCCAAGGGCAACACGTCCACCGCCGAACTGCGTCTGCGCATGCAAAAAATCATGCAGAACAATTGCGCAGTGTTCCGTACCGGCGAGGTTCTGGAAGAAGGCTGCAAGCTGATCCGCGAAGTCTATGATGCGCGCACCGACATCAAAACATCGGACCGCTCGCTGATCTGGAATTCCGATCTGATTGAAACGCTGGAATTTGACAATCTGATCCGCCAATCCATGGTCGCGGTGTACTCGGCGGAAAATCGCAAGGAAAGCCGGGGTGCGCATGCGCGCGAAGACTATCCGGACCGCGACGATGACAACTGGATGAAACATTCGCTGGCCTGGCTGGACGAAAGCGGCAAGGTAACCATCGATTACCGCCCGGTGCATGCCTATACCCTGTCGAACGACATTCAATATATCGCGCCGAAGAAGCGCGTTTATTAAGGAAACAGCAGATGGTCGAGTTTGCACTGCCGAAAAATTCAAAGGTCGAAAAGGGCAATGTCTTCAAAGCCCCCGCCGGTACAAAAAATATCCGCACATTCCACATTTACCGCTGGAGCCCGGATGATGATAAAAACCCGCGTCTTGATACGTATGAGGTCGATACCGACGCTTGCGGCCCGATGGTGCTGGACGCGCTGATCAAGATCAAGAACGAGATTGATCCGACACTGACTTTCCGCCGTTCGTGCCGCGAAGGCGTGTGCGGTTCGTGCGCCATGAATATTGATGGCGGCAATACGCTGGCCTGCACCAAGGGCATGTATGAAATCAATGGCGATGTAAAAGTCTATCCGCTGCCGCATCTGGATGTGGTCAAGGATCTGGTGCCGGACCTGAATAATTTTTACGCGCAATATGCTTCTATCAAACCGTACCTTCAAACGGTATCGCCGGAGCCGCAGAAGGAATGGCGCCAAAGCTATGAGGACCGCCAGAAACTCGACGGCCTATATGAATGCATTCTGTGCGCCTGTTGCTCAAGCAGTTGCCCCAGCTATTGGTGGAACGGCGACCGCTATCTTGGCCCCGCAGCACTACTGCAGGCCTATCGTTGGCTGATCGACAGCCGCGACGAAGCCACCGGCGAACGCCTGGACGATCTGGAAGACCCGTTCCGCCTCTATCGCTGCATCACCATCCTGAACTGCGCGCAAGCCTGCCCCAAGGGCCTCAACCCCGCCAAGGCGATTGCGGAGATTAAAAAGATGATGGTGGAAAGACGGGTGTAATTTACCGCTATAGCAGGATGATTTTAGGTCTGTTCACAAGTCACATCGTCATCGCGAGCGAAGCGTGGCGATCCAGAGTCATACGGCACGGCCTTCGCTTGGGACTCTGGATTGCCGCGTCGCTACGCTCCTCGCAATGACAGCCGAAGATGCGATTCCACCTAAAAAATTATCATGCTCCAGTATTTTGGTACCGTCTCCCAATATGCCTTCATGCCGGGACGTAACGCTTGACCGCGATCTTGCGGGAATCTTTACGGGTTTGCGCTATGTCATAGGCAAGCTGCATCCGCAGTAAATGGTCCATGCCGGGGCCAAAGGCTTTTTCGATGCGCAGCGCCATTTGCGCAGAAAGCGTGGCCTTGCCCGCCAGCAGGTCCGAGAGTGTGGCCCGGCGCACATCCAGGATGGCGGCGGCTTTTGTGACGCTCAAATCCAGCGCCTCAATAATCTCGGTTCTGATGAAATCGCCCGGATGGGGCGGGTTAGGCATAGGCATGCGCACCTCCTAATGATAATCGATTAAATCCACATCACTTGCCGTGTTAACGGCTGCATCATACCGAAAAATAATGCGCCAATTTCCAGTAACTGTCAGACTCCAATAACCCTTCAAATTACCTTTCAGAGAATGTAGCCTCCAGCCCGGAAAACGGCCTACTTCTTCAATATCCTGCGCGGTTTCGAGCGCGAACAAAAGCTTGCGCAGCTTGTCCACATGAATTGCCGACACCCCTTTTGGATCATCCTCTTCATAGAGACGCCGCAATCCCTTATGGCGAAACTGAACCAAACGCATTCAACTATTTACCCTTCCATATATGTACGGTTATACCGTGCATGTCAAGTTTTACTCATCCCAACCCCGGTTGCAGCATCACCTTGCACTGATGGCTGGGCGTGCGCAGCGCCTCGAACGCCGCTGGGAAATCCGCGAAACCTACTGTATCGGTGACCATCGCCTGGGCGTCGATGCGGTCCGCCGCCATCCAGCCCGCGATCAGATCGAAATCGCGCTTGGCGCATACGCCGACCACCACGATTTTGCCGCCGCGCGCATATTCGTCTCCTTATTTGCTGATTGGCTTTACGGCCTGAAACACATAGCGGTTGATGGAAAAGAAAAATTCGCCGCGTGCGCCAAGATCGCGCAGGCTTTGCGCCCAACCATCGGCCTCCGCCTTAGTGATGCCGCCCCGCCCGGAAACAAATCCGCGAATGCCGTCCAGAATGCCCGCCGCAAAACAATTGGGATGATATTCGGGATTAAGCAGCGCAATGATTTCGCGCCGGGTAATCTGAAACCCCGCAGCGCGCAGTTTGGGAGAAAGGGTGGCGGGCAGATGCGCGTCCGCCAGATGTTCGTCCCACACTTCCAGTATGCGCGCCTGACGCGCCCGGTCATCGGTGTGCAGCACCAGGCTGTCCCAATCTGTATCCAGAATCAAAATGCGCCCGCCCGGCTTCATCACCCGGTAGAGCTCGCGCAAGGCCAGCGCCATGTCCGGCACATATTCATAGACCTGCGTGGATACCGCCACATCGAAACTGGCGTCTGGAAACGGCAGCTTCATGGCATCGCCCTGTTCAAACGCAACCTGCGCCAGCCCATCGCAGCGACGCCTGGCGATCTCGATCATCGGCGCACTCATGTCCAGCCCCACGGCCTTGCCGCCTGCCCCCACAGAGAGCGCAAGATCGCGCAGCAACAGGCCCGGCCCAACGCCCACATCCAGCACCGCCTCGCCCAGCCGCAGCTCCAGCCGCCGCAACACTTCGGCCCGCTGCCCGGTTACATCCGGGTTCTGATACATCGCCTCGACGGCGCGCGCCTGTCGTTCGTCAAATTCCAGCATGCCGCTCATTGTTTTTCTCTCCTGATATTTGCCGCTCCTGTATAATATAACCCGTTCACCTCAAAACCCGAAAATCCTTTGGCGGGACGATGGTGGAGTGACGGATTTAGAACGGCGGCATCTTGCGCTGCCGTTCATCCGCGCTCGAACAGGGCCACAAGTTCAACCTCGGCGGACCAGCGAAACTGGTCTACTGGCGCTACCCAGCGCAGATGGAACCCTGCATCCACCAGTGTTTTCGCATCGCGCGCAAAGGTGGCGGGCGCGCAGGATACGGCGATCACCTTTTGCACGCCACTGGCCGCTATCTGATCGGCCTGGGCCCGCGCCCCGGCTTTCGGGGGATCGAATATCACCGCCGCATAGGGCTGTAATTCTTCGACGGACAGTGGACCGCGCTGCAAATCGCGATGGCTTGCCTCGATCTGTTTCAGGCCCTGCATCCGGTTGGCGGCCAGGCGAATTGCATCCGTCATGGCGCGGTCCCCTTCAACAGCATGTACGCGCGCATGGGGCGCAACCGGAAAGGTGAAGGTGCCACATCCGGCAAACAGATCAAGAATACGCACGCCTTTTGCGCCCAGGGTTTTTTCGCCCAGACCTTCCAGAACCAGTGCGATTAATGCCGCCTCGCCTTCGCTACTTGCCTGTAAAAACGCACCGGGCGGTGGGCTGACCTGCGTTCCGCCCATGATAATTTGTGGCTTGCGACGTTCCAGCAAAATCACGCCGTTCCAGCTTAAACGCGCCAGATCAATCTGGTCAGCGCTAGTAGCCAATAACGTGCGCAGACGCAAATTCGGTTCAGACTTTTTTCCCGACCCAATCTGCACATCTACATCCAGCCCGGTTGCCGTCTGCGTCACCACCAATCGCGCCGATTGACCCGCGCGTAATAACGGCGCCAGCATTTTAGTAAGACCCGGTAGCGCCTGCACGATGCGTTTATCCAGCACTGTGCATTCCGAAACGGGAACCAGCCGTTTGCTCATGCGCGCATGAAAGCCAATCTGAATTCCATCTGCGCCATGCTCTGCGGTAAAGGCCGCGCGACGGCGTGATGCAGGCGGCATAGTCTGGGTTGGCCGCACCATCACATCATGCAGACCACGATGCGCCAGCGCGTCTATAATTTGCTGGCGCTTCCAGTCCGCAACGAAGGCATCGGACAGATGCTGCAACGCGCAGCCGCCGCACACCGAAAAATGAGGACAGGGCGCAGTGACACGCGCGTCTCCTGGGTGCAGAATTTGCGCGATGGAGGCGCGATCCTTATCGCCTTCATCAAATTTTATCTGAAGCCTGTCTCCCGGCGCAGCAAACGGCACAAAATATTTTCGGCCATCAATTTCCACCACACCGTCGCCGGAATGGCCAAGTGCGACAATTTCAGCTTCCACTATGCCTTCGGAAGATTGCGCCACTATGCCCGCAATATTTCAGCGCGCGGCATATCCATACCGAGCACGGCAAGAATATTCGTCACAATATGCGCGGCGTCCAGCCCCGCGTCGGCATACATTTTTTCAGGTGTATCCTGATCCTGAAAACGATCCGGCAAACATAGCGGGCGGACCGTCAGGCCTTTGTCCAGCATGCCGGTCGTGGCAAGGTAATGCAGAACCTGCGCCGCAAAACCCCCGACGGCACCTTCTTCGATGGTAATCAGAATTTCATGCTCACGCACCAGACGGGTAATCAGCGCGGTATCAAGCGGTTTGGCAAAGCGCGCATCAGCGATTGTTATATGATGACCCTGCGTATCCAGCAGGCGCGCCGCCTCACAAACTTCCGACAAGCGCGCGCCAAAATTCAAAACTGCAACCCGACGTCCTTCGCGGATCACACGCCCCTTGCCAATGGGTAGCGGCGTGCCGACATCCGGCAGGGCAACGCCTGTACCTTCGCCGCGTGGAAAACGAAATGCGCTAGGCCGGTCATCAATACTCGCGGCCGTCGCAACCATATGCATCAGTTCCGCCTCATCGGCCGCCGCCATCACCACAAAATTCGGTAGATTGCACAAATAGCCTACATCAAAAGAGCCCGCATGCGTGGGACCATCGGCCCCCACCAGACCCGCGCGATCAATGGCAAAACGCACTGGCAGGCACTGAATGGCGACATCATGTACAACCTGATCATAGGCGCGTTGCAGAAAGGTCGAATAAATTGCCGCAAACGGTTTGTAGCCTTCACAGGCCAGACCCGCCGCAAAAGTCACGCCATGTTGTTCAGCAATGCCCACATCAAAACAACGATCTGGGAACGCCTTCGCGAACAGATCAAGCCCGGTACCCGATGGCATGGCCGCTGTGATAGCAACTATTTTATTGTCTTTTTGCGCCTCTGCAATCAGGCCCTGCGCAAACACTTTGGTGTATTGAGGCGCATTGGGCGTGGATTTTTTCTGCGTGCCGGTGACGACATCAAATTTGTTCACGCCGTGATATTTATCTTCGGCTGCCTCGGCAGGCGGATAGCCCTTGCCTTTTTGCGTGACGACATGCAGCAGGATCGGCCCCTGTTTGGCGTTGCGCACATTTTCCAGCACCGGAATCAGATGATCCAGATTATGCCCGTCAATCGGGCCCACATAATAAAAACCCATTTCTTCAAACAGCGTCCCGCCAGTGGCAAAGCCACGGGTATATTCTTCGGCCTTGCGCGCGGTGCGCTCCAGACGTTCGGAAATTTTATGCGCAATTTCCTTGGCGGTCTGGCGCAGGGTCAAATATTTCTGTCCAGACAGGCGTTTCGCGAGATACGCGCTCATTGCGCCAACGGGCGGCGCGATGGACATATCATTGTCGTTCAGAATAACAATCAAACGGGTGTGGCGGGATCCGGCATTGTTCATCGCCTCATAGGCCATGCCCGCGCTCATTGCGCCATCGCCGATTACAGCAACGACATGATTGTCATCGCCGCGCAAATCCCGCGCCACCGCCATGCCCAGCGCGGCAGAAATGGAAGTGGAAGCATGCGCCGCGCCAAACGCGTCATATTCGCTTTCTGCGCGTTTTGTAAATCCGGATAGGCCGCCGCCTTGACGCAAGGTACGAATGCGGCCACGCCGCCCGGTAAGAATTTTATGCGGATAGGTCTGATGCCCGACATCCCATAAGATTTTATCCTTAGGCGCTTCAAATACATAATGCAGCGCCAGTGTCAATTCCACCACGCCCAGGCCCGCGCCCAGATGCCCGCCGGTTACCGACACCGCATCAATGGTTTCAGCGCGCAATTCATCCGCCAACTGACGAAGCTGGTGATGTTTGAATTGCTTAAGGTCCGCAGGGATGCGCACCATATCGAGCAGGGGTGTCTTGCTCACAATTTTGCTCATTTCATAATGTATCAGTCGCGCCGGTCAATTGCGAAACGCGCAGCTTGGCGCAGAAGATCGGCCTTTTCGTCAAATAAATCAAGATGCTTAACGGCTTGCTCCGACAAGATTTTCGCCTGTACGCGCGCGCGCTCCACCCCCAGTAGCGAAACCAGGGTTGATTTGCCCGCCGCCTCATCCTTACCCACAGTTTTTCCCAGCATTTCGGCATTACCCTCAATATCCAAAAGGTCATCCGCGATCTGAAAAGCCAGCCCAAAGTCATGGGCATAGGCATGTAGCGCCTGACGGTGCGGCGGCGACGCCTTCCCCAAAATCGCCCCTGACTCGCAGGAAAATGCGATCAGCGCGCCGGTTTTAAGTTGCTGCAACCGGGTGATCGCGCCAACCGACAGGGGCTGATTTTCCGATTTAAGATCCAGCATCTGTCCGCCAACCATGCCATTCGGGCCGGAGGCCATCGCCAGCCCGCGCACCAGATCACATCGGATATTGGGATCTTCGTGGGTGTCACTATCGCTAAGAATTTCAAATGCCAGTGTCAGCAGCGCGTCGCCCGCCAGTATCGCTGTAGCCTCGTCAAACTGACGATGCGCCGAAGGTTTGCCCCGGCGCAAATCATCATCATCCATGCAGGGCAGATCATCATGCACCAGCGAATAACTGTGCACGCATTCAACCGCCACCGCCACCCGCGCCGCGCAAATTTCCTGAACGCCAAACAGACCCGCGCTGTTCAATACCAGAAAAGGCCGCAGGCGTTTTCCCCCGCCAAGTGTTGCGTATCGCATCGCCTCAAACAGTTTTGTTTCTGAATTGAGCGATTTTGGCAGTAAAAAATCAAGCGCCTCCTCGACGAGGCCGGCCGAATGCGCCATGGCGGCCGAAAAATCACTCATAAAACCAATCCGTTCACAGATAAATTACCCGGCGCCATTTTCGGGCGTCGCTGAAACTACGCCATCACCGGATACAACAATTTTTTCCACCTTGGCCTGCGCATCCTTCAGCTTGGCGTCGCAATGGGCTTTCAACTGGCTGCCGCGCTCATAAATACTGATGGATTCTTCCAGATCAACCTGCCCGCTTTCGAGCCGCGCCACAATGGATTCAAGCTCGCGCAGCGCCGCCTCAAAGCTAAGGCCGCTGACCGGTTCCAGGGGGGGTGATTTTTTCTTTTCCGACATATGCTTATCCATCCATCAAGGCCCTGACATGCGCCTGAACGCTTGACGCCAGCGCAGATAGATCATACCCGCCTTCCAGCGCGGAAACCACCCTGCCCGCACAATGTTTGTCCGCGATGGCCATAATCTGCCGCGTGGCCCAGGCAAAATCTTCTTCTTCAAGCCACAGATTGGCCAGCGGATCCTGCATATGGGCGTCAAACCCTGCGGAAATAAGAATCAGATCGGGGTGAAATGCGTCCAGCGCCGGTAGAACTTTTTCATTCATCGCGGCTTTGAAGGCGTCACCGCCCGCGCCCGCCTGAAGCGCGACATTGACCACATTACCGGCAATGCCGGTTTCGTGCATGGCCCCGGTGCCAGGATAAAACGGCGCCTGGTGCGTGGAGGCATAAAACAGGTCTGGATCATTCTGAAAAATATCCTGTGTGCCATTTCCGTGATGCACATCAAAATCAATAACTGCCAGACGTTTGCGTTGCCATTGCGCACGCGCCCACAACGCACCGATCGCCACATTATTAAACAGGCAAAACCCCATCGCGCGGTTGCTCTCTGCATGATGTCCCGGTGGACGCACAGCGCAGAACGCATTTTGCACGGTGCCCTGCATCACCATATCAACGCCATGCACAACCGCTCCCGCCGCATACAATGCCGCAGCAAAGCTGCCCGGTGACATGGGCGTATCGCCATCAATATAGACAAACCCCTGTTGTGGAACGCGGGCCAACAGCTCCTGCGCAAATTCACAGGGATGCGCCAGCGCAATCTGCTCCATGGTCGCCTGTGGCGCCTGTGCGCGCAAAAGCGATTTGAATTCTGGTGTATCCAGCGCCGCCAGTACCGCACGTAACCGATCCGGCGATTCCGGATGGCCCGATGGCATTGCATGATCAAGACAGGCAAGATGGGTAATTAATGCGGTCGTCATGAACTAACTCTTTACCTGTTGGCCATAGTTTTTGAATTTTTCCAGAACCCGCGCCATTTCATCCGTATCCAGAATATGTGGCTGCGCAATTTGCAATGCCGTCACGTACTGGCTGGCAAGTGTTTCAACCTCATGCGCCATAGCCAGCGCCTTTGCAGGTGTTGCCCCCAGCGCGATTTGTCCGTGATTGGCCAGCAAACAGGCATGACGCCCCTTTAACGCCTTCAACGCATTATCCGCCAGCATCTGTGTGCCAAATGTCGCATACGGCGCGCAGCGGATATTATCACCGCCCGCCACAGCAACCATATAATGAAAGGCCGGAATTTCCCGGTGCGCGCAGGCCAGTGCAGTAGCATACAGCGAATGCGTATGCACAATCGCATGCACTTCCGGGCGCGCGGCATATATCGCCACATGAAAATGCCATTCACTGGAAGGCAACAGCGCGCCACCAACAACCTTGCCATCCATGTCGAGCGCCACAATATGCGATGGTTTCAAATCTGCATAGGGAACACCGGTTGGGGTAATCAGTATGCGTCCCACATCCGCGCGCGCTGATATGTTACCTGATTTACCGGGGCTAAGGCCTTCCTGACTCATGACGTTAGCGGCGGCGATGATTTCTTTTCGCAAGCCAGGTTCGTTCATTTTGCACGCTCGGGAAACAGTTTCAGCATGGCGTCATTCGATGCCCCGCACACACCACGTTCCGTGATCAGTGCACTGACAAGCCGTGCCGGAGTAACATCGAAGGCGAAGTTTCCTGCGGCACTACCGGGCGCTGAAATTTCCACTTCACACACAGCGCCAGTGGCGGTGCGCCCGGTGATCCGGGTCAATTCCTCGGGCGCGCGCTCTTCGATGGGAATGGATGCCACGCCATCATCAATTGTCCAGTCAATGGTGGTCGAAGGCAGCGCCACATAAAATGGCACGCCATTATCCTGCGCAGCCAGCGCCTTCAGGTAAGTGCCGATTTTATTACATACATCACCGCGCGCCGTGGTGCGGTCGGTGCCGACAATGCACATATCAACGCGGCCATGCTGCATCAGATGGCCGCCCGCATTATCGGCAATGATGGTGTGCGGAACGCCGTGTTTTCCCAGTTCCCACGCGGTCAGCGCCGCGCCCTGATTACGCGGACGGGTTTCGTCGACCCACACATGCACCTTGATGCCTGCATCATGCGCCATATAAATTGGCGCCAGCGCCGTGCCCCAATCCACAGTCGCCAGCCATCCCGCATTACAATGGGTCAGAATATTTATTTCCCGAGTCAAATTTTTACGCGCCGCGTCTTCGATCAGTTTTAATCCGTGTACACCAATATTTTCGCAGATCTCCACATCATCATCGCAGATTTTCGCGGCAGCCTGATAGGCCGCACTGACCCGCGCGGCAGGCGGCAAAGGCAACAGCGCCAGCCGCATTTCATCCAGCGCCCAGCGCAGATTGATGGCCGTAGGCCGCGCCGCCAGCAGAAATTCATAGGCCGCATTGAACGCGCCATCCGACGCATCCTCACGCATTGCAAAACACACGCCATAGGCCGCCGTTGCACCGATCAGCGGCGCCCCCCGCACCATCATGCTTTTGATCGCATGCGATGCCTGCGCCACACTGACCAGCCGCGCGGTAACAAATTCATGCGGCAATTTCGTTTGATCGATAATACCCACCGACCAGCCATCCGGTTGCAGCCAGATTGATCGCCAGGGCTTTCCATCAATTTTCATATTAATCAGTGGCCTGAATACGTGGTTAACGCCAGCACTTCCTTGCCTAGTGCCTCCAGCCGTTTGCGCCCGCCCAAGTCTGGCAGATCAACCACAAAACTGCACGCCGCGACTTTTGCGCCCTGACGTTCGAGCAGTTTAATTGCCGCCTCCGCCGTTCCGCCGGTTGCAATCAGATCATCCACCAGCAAAACGATATCGCCCGGCTTCACCGCATCAATGTGAATTTCCAGCCGGTCCTTGCCATATTCAAGATCATAATCCTCGCCAATGGTTTTATAGGGCAGTTTTCCGGGCTTGCGCACCGGCACAAAACCGCACGACAATTGGTGCGCAACGGCACCGCCCAGAATAAACCCGCGCGCCTCAATGCCCGCCACCTTGTCGATGCGCACACCGGCATGAAACTGCACCAGCCCATCAACCGCCTTGCGAAACCCGATCGGATCGCCCAGCAATGTGGTTATGTCCCGAAACATAATTCCGGGTTTTGGATAATCCGGAATGGCGCGAATATATTTTTCAATCACTTTATTGGCCTTTCAATACACGTCCGGCAACTGCATCAAGTTTCGCCAGTAATTTTGCATCCCGCTTTTCAGGTGCGGTCATCAGCGCCATTTCCAGCGCCCGGTCGCACCCCTGCGGACAGGCCGCCCCATGCATTGCGCCGTCCACTATCTGTTGCACCATTTGTTTTACCAGATTTCCGGCATGTTTAGCATTGCTTTGCAAAACCGCGATGACAGAGGCGACATCCACCGCCTCATGGTGCGGGTGCCAGCAATCATAATCCGTCACCATCGCAACGGTGGCGAAACAGATTTCCGCCTCGCGCGCCAGTTTGGCTTCGGGCATATTGGTCATACCGATCACATCACACCCCCAGGCCCGGTACATATTGGATTCCGCCAGCGACGAAAATTGCGGGCCTTCCATCGCCAGATAGGTGCCACCACGCGCATGCGGAATGCTGATTGCGGCAGCGCCCTTTTCCAGCATATCTCCAAGGCGCCCGCATACCGGCTTTGCCATCGACACATGCGCGACCAGTCCATTGCCAAAAAAACTTTTCTCGCGTGCGATGGTGCGGTCAATAAACTGATCGACAATCACAAACGTGCCGGGCGACAGATTTTCACGAAACGAACCGCAGGCTGACACAGATATAATGTCGGTAACACCACACCGTTTCAGCGCATCAATATTGGCGCGATAATTAATACCGGATGGCGAAAGCGCATGGCCGCGCCCATGACGCGGCAAAAACACCAACTCGACTCCCTGCAACTGCCCAAACAACAGCGCGTCCGAGGTATGTCCCCACGGGCTTGCGACCTGCCGCCACTCGGCCTTTTCCAGTCCGTCAATATCATAAACGCCACTACCGCCAAGCACACCCAGCTTCATATATTTTGTCCTTCTCTTCTCATTCGGGCATAGTTACCCCCGTCGGCCTGCAATGGCAAGAAATCGGTCGCCACACGGAAAACCCCATTATACAAGAAAAAACTGCGCGTCGTGCGAGCCGGCTAAAATCAAGGTAAACCGAAATGAAATCAGGGCTTTTTCATCCCTCCACGCTGGCACTTTTATCCGCCGCGCTATTTGGCCTTGCGACGCCGTTTGCCAAACTGTTGCTGGGGGGGATGGAGGCCTGGCTGTTGGCGGGCCTACTATATCTGGGTGCGGGGCTGGGCCTGGGATTATTTTCATTGCTGCGTCGTGCGGGCGGGCATACCTCACGCGAAACACCGTTGGCGCGCGCCGATCTGCCCTGGCTTGTGGCGGCGATTATTGCGGGTGGAATTGCCGCGCCGGTAATGCTGATGTTTGGTCTTAGCATGACCACGGCCTCCAGCGGATCGTTGCTGCTAAATCTTGAAGCCGTCGCGACGGTCGCTATTGCCGCGCTGATTTTCCGCGAACATATCGGCATGCGTCTTCTGCTGGGCGCGGCATTGATCATTACGGGCGCAATCGCGCTTTCATGGCAGGGGGGTTCTTTCGCGCTGGACAGCGGGGCGCTGTTGATTAGCGGCGCGTGCATTGCCTGGGGTATCGACAATAATCTGACACGCCACATATCAGGCGCGGACCCGGTGCAGATCACCATGCTGCGCGGGTTGGTCGCGGGAACCGTTAATGTCTCGATTGGGCTGGCGGCTGGTGGCGTGCTGCCGCAACCTGCACTGTTGGCGGGCACCCTGCTGACGGGATTTTTTGGCTATGGGGTTAGCCTTGTGCTGTTTGTGATGTCGTTGCAACGGCTCGGCACGGCGCGCACCGGAGCATATTTTTCGACAGCGCCGTTCATTGGTGCGCTGGCCGCCATTGCTCTGTTATCCGATCCTGTTACGCTGCAATTGCTGATCGCAGGCCTATTGATGGGGATTGGCGTCTGGCTCAGCCTGACCGAAAATCACCAGCACGCCCACACACATGACGTGCTGGAACATAGTCACCGGCACAGCCATGATGTACATCATCAGCATACCCATACGCCATCCGATGCCCCCCACACCCATGCGCACCGGCATGAACCGCTCACCCACACCCACACCCACTGGCCCGACCTGCATCACCGGCATGGGCATAAAGAGGGAGTTGGCTGATGCGCCTACTTGCGGGATTCAGCGAACCGGGTTAGGCAGGATGCATGACAAAACAGCCTGACATAACCGACATCACGGAACTGGCGGGGCGGGTGATCGCCGGGGACCGGCGCGCTTTGGCGCGGGCGATCACCTTGATTGAATCACGGCGTCCTTCCGACCGGCCAAGGGCGGGAGCGTTGTTGCGGCTATTGCTGCCCCATACCGGCAAGGCCATCCGGCTGGGGTTTTCCGGGGCGCCGGGGGTGGGGAAATCCAGTTTTATTGAAACATTCGGCATGTTCCTGACGCGGCTTGGCCTGAAGGTGGCGGTGCTGGCGGTTGATCCTTCGTCGACGCGCTCGGGCGGCTCGATCCTGGGCGACAAGACGCGGATGGAACTGCTGTCGCGCGATCCCAACGCCTTTATCCGGCCGACCCCATCCAGCGGCGCGCTGGGGGGCGTGGCGCGGCGCACCCGTGAGGCGATGCTGGCGGCGGACGCGGCGGGTTATGATGTGGTGATTATCGAAACTGTGGGCGTGGGGCAGTCGGAAACCCAGGTCTGCGATATGGTGGACATGTTCGTGCTGCTGCTATCACCCGGCGGTGGCGATGAATTGCAGGGCATCAAGCGCGGCATTATGGAACTGGCCGATATGGTGATCGTCAACAAGGCTGACGGAGAGTTTCTGAAGGCCGCCGGACGCGCGGCGGCGGAACATCAGGCGGCGCTGCATCTGATGCGGCCAAAGACCCTGCTCTGGCAGGTGCCGGTACTGCAAACTTCTGCGCTAACCGGCGCTGGCATGCGCGAAGTGTGGGACAGCATCAACGCCTATAGCAAAGCGCTTGGAAATTCCGGTGAGCTGGCGGCGCGGCGCGCCGTACAGGCCCGCGCCTGGATGTGGTCGGAAGTGCATGATGGTTTGGTGGACATGCTGCACGACGACCCAGCGACATCGCGTCTGGCGACGAAGCTGGAAAAGCAGGTGCTGGAAGGAAAGCTGCCTGCCAGCGAAGCAGCATTACAGATACTGGAAATTTTTCATGGCAAGGGGTGAGAGAGGCGTTTTTGGTTTCGACTGAATCATAAATTACGCATCACCCGCCCTCTCACCCCGGCCCTCTCCCACAAGGGGAGAGGGGGGGTCAGTTATGTATCAGCCCACCTCCAGCCCGCGCATGTCGCCAGCGTCGCGCCACTCCCTCATAATCTTGAAGAAGTCTTCTGAGCTGCCGCCATATTGTCCGTTCTGGCCGCTACGTTCGCCGGGTTTGCCTTCATTATTGTAATAACCGGGCGTGCATTCGGCATAGAAGCGCAGCCCCAGTTTGGCCTTGCGAATAATGACCTGCACCCAGTCGTCTTCTGCTTCCTTTGATGCTTCGACGGTCTTGCGGTTGCTGTCCAGCACCTGCTTCACGATGAAGGACAGATGCTTGGCGTTTTCGTCCAGCGCATGCGGGAAGTTCGCCGTGAAGCCCGATTGCATGGTGCCCATGACAAAGCAATTCGGAAAACCGCGCGTGTGCATGCCGTGCAGGGTTGCGACGCCCTTGCCCCATTTTCCGCTGAGTGTCTGGCCGCCGCGACCGATCAGATCATATCCTGAACGGCGGGTATATTCGGTGCCCACCTCAAAGCCGGTGGCGAAAATCAGGCAATCAACTTCATATTCCTTGCCATCGAATATGACGCCTTTTTCCGTTATGCGGTCCACACCCTGGCCGCGTGTATCGACCAATGTCACATTGGGGCGGTTGAAGGTCGGCAGATAATCGTCATGGAAACAGGGGCGCTTGCAGAACTGCCGGTAATAGGGTTTCAGCGCCTCTGCGGTCGCCTTGTCCTTGACGATGCTGTCCACGCGGGCGCGCACACCTTCCATCTTTTCGTAATCAAGCAGTTCGGTGAAGGCCAGCATTTCCGAGCGCGATGCGCCTGCCCCCTTGCCTGCCTTCACCTTGACCAGCAGGTTGCGGATGATTTCGGTCCAACCGTCATTGACCAGATCTTTTTCGGCATAGCCGCCGGTGACCAGAATATTGAAATTTTCAAGCCGCTCCTTTTGCCATCCGGGTTTAAGCGTTTTCACCCATTCGGGATCGGTGGGGCGGTCATTTCGTACGTCTACGGATGATGGGGTGCGCTGAAACACATAAAGATGTTTGGCACTCGCGCCCAGATGCGGCACACACTGCACCGCCGTCGCGCCGGTGCCGATAATGCCGACGCGCTTGTCCTTCAGGCCGGTCAGATTGCCGGTGGAATCACCGCCCGTATAGGCGTAATCCCAGCGGCTGGTGTGGAAGGTGTGGCCTTTATAACTATCAATGCCGGGAATGCCGGGCAGCTTTGGCCGGTGCAGCGGGCCATTGGACATGACCACAAAGCGCGCCTTCATGCGATCGCCACGATTGGTCGAAATGATCCATCGGGAGTCTTTTTCGTCCCATTCCATGCCGGTGATTTCGGTTTGCAGGCAGGCATTTTCGTAAAGATCATATTTGCGCGCAATTGCCTGCGAGTGTGCCAGAATTTCCGGCGCATCCGTGTAGCGCATTTTCGGAATGTAGTTCAGTTCTTCCAGCAGCGGCAGATAGATATAGGCCTCCACATCGCAGGCCGCACCCGGATAGCGGTTCCAGTACCAGGTGCCGCCAAAGTCGCCGCCCTTTTCGATCATGCGGATGCTTTTAACGCCCGCCTCACGCAGCCGCGCGCCCGCCAGCAACCCGCCAAAGCCACCCCCAATGACCGCAACATCGACCTCATCAAACAGCGGTTCACGGGTAAAGGGCTCTACATAGGGATCTTCGAGGAAATGCGAAAAGTCGCCCTTTGGCTGCTGATATTGCTCATTGCCATCGGGGCGGATGCGTTTGTCGCGTTCGGCGCGATATTTGGCCAGCAGCGCCTCAGGGTCAAACGAGATATCCATGCCCATTTTTTCGGCCAGTTGCCGGGTTGGCATGACTATTTCATGGTCTTCTCTGCTCACGCGTGTTGAACCTTGTGTCGCTTCACTCATAGTATTTCACTCCGATTCTGGGATCTGGGCCCCGATAACTTCTTATGACTGACAATATATCAGTTTTATGTCCCCGGCAATAGCACAAAGACCAAATCAACGAATAGAACGGCTTGACGGGCGTAAATCGACGCGCTATTCATCCTCCTCATTCGGACCCGCTTGACGGGCCTTTTTCATTTGCTGCACCCAAGTGCTGCGCTCAGGGGAACGATCGATGGCCAGACGCTGTGAACTTACCGGCACCGGCGTACTTACCGGCAATAATGTCAGCCACGCGAATAACAAGACGCGTCGGCGCTATTTGCCGAATCTGGTGAATGTCACGCTGACCAGCGATGCCATGGGCCAGGGTGTGCGGTTAAAGATTTGCGCCAGCACCTTGCGTTCGGTAGATCATAATGGCGGCCTTGACGCCTATCTGATGAAGGCCGACGCGGCCAATATGTCGCTGCGCGCGCGCCGCCTGAAGAAGCAGATCGCCGCGCGCCGCGCCGCTACGGCTGCTGCTTCAGCTTAAACATCAACAGAAGATTTTTCTGTAACGGATTGAAATTATTATCTGAAATTAGATAAATAATGGTTTCGCCAACCGCGTTCTGGCGCGCCGCAAGCCCCTCGAAATTATCGATCCCATAGCGGGCCGTGAGGTTGACCAGCACCTCTCCGTCCAGCAGCGCATCGGGCTTTATGCTATCGGCCCGGATGCGCCGGATCTGCATCCCCGGCCCGCCAAGTACCGAATAACGCCGCTCCAGCACCAGCAAATCTCCGTTGGGTAACTGCTCCAGATCTGTTGGGTCGAACATGCCTTCCCGACGCATATGAATTCTGTGCGCGACATTATTATCAATCAGCCAGCCTGTATGATTTCCGTCGGCATTCAGATATTCCTCTGCAAGCGCAACAAAACGGCCGTCCGAAAGCTTTTCAAATGCCTCAACGCCTTTATTCGAGGGGGCCATCAGCAAGCCCGATGGCATTTTTTGAGGTGATGCTTTCCCTTTCAGACCATCAGGATAGTACAATACGCGATGGTTTCCCTCAAAAGAGACGTAAATAGCGTCGTCCAACTTTCCTGTTTGCTGAAGGGCAAGCGATTCGGAATCGATCCCCTGCCTGTCGCTCATTTCCTGGCCCTCTGCATCCAGGAGTGGCGACATACTCACATCAGTAAGTCCCATCAGTCGTTCGTTTTTGTAATCGAGAGTGGCCTCCAGCCATTTTCCAGCGTCATTCACTGCTAAAATTCGTGTGCCATCATCACTAATCAGAAGCCCGGAAAATCCGCCAAAATCTGCGCTATCTGAACGCATGACGATGCCAGAGAGAAAGATCAGCCTGTCAAATTCAGTCCGTTCGGGGGACTCACTGTCAAGTATATGTGGACGGCTATGCACATCGACCGAAATCGCGGCCACAACGGCCTGGGGGACCAATGTGATGAGCGCAAAAAGGGCGATTGCCCGCCTAAAGATGCACCAATGAAATTTCATTATAATATTGCCATCTGATATTTCGGGGGTGATTTACATCAGAAGATCCCACATCACGATAATAAAGGCCAGTAAAGTAGCTCCGACACTGACCCCCACAAGTAATCTGCTTCTTTGCTTTCCAGTAGATCCCTCGTCAGTGGCAAGTGTAAATATACTGGAGGGAATCAACTGACCGTGAACAAGTAATTTTGCCAGAACCAATACAAACAGGCCAATGACTATTGTTAAAAAAGGTTCATTTGACGGCATGTTTTCCCACCCTCATCGATTATTTTTATTACTGACAGTATTAACTATTTTCTAAAAGAAGTTAACAAATAGTTAATAGAAAATAGAAAGAAGTATTTATTTTTTCTTCTAAATCAGGCCATTATGGTTTGTGCCAGTTGCGATGCTGGATAAACCGCAAAAGGAGAGAGTGATCAGATGACCACGCAAATTAGTGTGCATTGCGAATCCGGCATTCAGACAATCTGCCTGAACCGGGCCGACAAGAAAAATGCACTTTCTCCTGAAATGTATCTGGCTATTGCCGACGCTCTGCGCAGTGCGCAAACCGACAGGAATGTGCGGGTTACGATTTTAACCGGCAGCGGCGACAGTTTTACTGCGGGGAACGATATTGGTGATTTCGTCGTCACTTCAAACGCGCCGAAGGGCGAAAAATCCATAACACAGGGACCGGCCCCCTTCCCCACATTTCTATCCGCACTGATGGCAGCGGAAAAACCCGTTATCGCTGCGGTGAATGGCCTGGCCGTGGGGGTTGGCGTTACAATGCTGATGCATTGCGACCTGGTTTACGCCGCTGATACAGCGCGCTTCAGCATGCCGTTTGTTAATCTGGGCGCTGTACCCGAAGCCGGTTCATCCGCGCTGATACCCAATATGGTCGGACGCATGCGCGCGATGGAATTGTTTTTGCTGGGCGAACCTTTCAAAGCGCTAAAGGCGCGAGAACTGGGTTTCGTGAACGAAATTTTCCCCGCTGATCAGTTGATGCAGGAGGTTATGGCGGTTGCGGCACGGCTTGCCGCAAAACCACCCAGCGCGCTAAGAGAGACAAAACGACTGGTTCGCGAACATGGCGCACTGCTGGAAAAAGCCATCCGTGAAGAAGGCCGGACATTTGATGCGCAACTGCGCACGCCAGAATCAAAAGAAGCCATGAAGGCCTTCAGTGAACGCCGCCCGGCGGATTTTTCGAAATTTGATTAAGGCCGCGGCTCGATCCGCTCACGAAGCGTTTGCTGGATCTGTTGATGGCGTTCGCGGGTTAAGTCGTAGCGTGAAAAATAGAGTACGCCTACCGCCATCACAATGGCCATCAACGGCCCGTTAAACAGTCCAAGTTCGGTCAATTTCTCATCAGGGATGCTGCCCGGTTCCGCGCGCACAGGAAACGCTATCACGTCGATCGCGACGCCCGCGAATATATGGCCGAACGCCGAGGCGGATTTCCCGGCAAATGACGCGGCGCCAAAAAATATGCCTTCCTGCCGCCGGCCGCTTGTCAGTTCGTGTTCGTCGGCGATATCCGCCATCATCGATCCGCCGCTAACACCCGCGAAAGACGCGAAAAATGTCATTAGAAAAACCAGAAACAGCAGAAGCGGGAACAAAGCGGGATGATCATTACCAGGGAAAAATCCAATCTCCCGCAAGCCCGGCCCCAGCGCGCCCAGGAGCACAAGCATCCCTGTGCCAATAACAAAAGTACCCTTTTTATCAAGCCTCTCGTGCATGCGCCGCATAATCATCAGCCCAAGAACAAAACCCGCACCGCCCCAGAGCACATAGCTGGAGATTTGCGCCTGTGTCATTTCCCAGTAATAGGTGGACATGTGCAGGTTCAGCGTCGCATGGGTTCCAGCGACAATGTAAAAGAACAGCAGACCGATAAACAGCGCGCGGAAGGAGTTATTGGCCAGCGCCTGCTTCATTTCCCCGATCATTCTGATCAAACCAAATCCGGAATTGTTGCCGACAGCCTTGGGCAGTGCCGGGATCAGCCGGTGTGTGCCAAGCGTGCTGAACCCGATGACAGCCACCATGCCAAGCGCCATTACCAGGGCGAAAGGCGGATATCGCGATGCATCAAGCTGACCGTTGGCGAACTCTGCGCTCGGCGCAAAAAAATAATTCATCCCCGCCAACAGGCAGATTACTGATCCAATCGCGCCGAAAGCCGTACGCCCTGCCACGATGCTTGTGCGTTCAGTGTAATGCGAACTGAGTTCAGCCCCGAGCGATAGATGCGGCACATGGAAAAGGGTGATGGCCGTGCGCACCAGAACGGCGAATACGGTCAGCCAAACGAACAGGCCGGTTTGGCCGAGCCCGGCAGGTGGAGCAAACAGCAGATAAAACGTGATGCCGAGCGGCACTATCGAGGCGTACATCAGCGTATGACGGCGCCCGAAACGTGATTTCAAATTATCCGAGACCGATCCTACCAGCGGGTCGCTTACTGCATCGGCGATCAGAGCAATTCCCACTGCCAGCCCCGCCAGGCTGCCGCTTAGGCCCAGCACCTGCACATAATAGAAAAACAAAAAAACTCGAATGCGCGAGTCTTGATACCTTCCGCAGCACGGCCCACACCATAGATCAGCTTGGTCCGCCAACTCAACCTGGTACTGGTTTCCACGCCCACTCCGTCATTTGACAACATCTGTTTCGTTCAGGCTAGCCAACGCCCAAACTAACATCTAATCAAGTAAAAGTGAATACAGATAACTGCGTATCCGCGCCGGACCCGGGCCGGACAATTTGGAAATTGGCATGCCCGGCAGGATTCGAACCTGCGACCCCAAGCTTAGAAGGCTTGTGCTCTATCCAGCTGAGCTACGGGCACTCATTATAGAGTGCTGACACGGCGACTGGCTAGTGCGTCCAGGGCGCCGTGCGATCTGAGCGGAAATTGTCCGCATAAGCCTTGAGCACCCGTTTGGGTTTGCGAGGCTCAGTGATCTGATACGCCAGTCCATGCTGTTCTGCAAAGGCAATCGCAGCTTCCCGGCTATCAAAACGTAGCCGTACCTCAGTGCTGCGCATGTCAGTGGCGCTGGTCCAACCCATTAGCGGCTCAATCTTTTTTGCAGCGTCCGGCTCATATTCCAACACCCAGTTCAGGCTATTCGATTTGCCTGACTGCATGGCATTTCTGGGGGGCTGATAAATTCTGGCCAGCATGTCTATATAATCCCTACACTGAACATTTTTTATTCAGCCACTTTCTGGCTGTTAATTTTCGCAAGCTGACTCTGGAATTGGCCCAGGTCAAAATAATCGCGCCACTTGGTTATTTTGCCATCTTTAATTTCGAACACGCCCATTACCGGAAGTTCAAGCCATTGACCGTTCATCAGAAATTTATCGGTGCGTTCGGTCATCACGGCGCCACTGGACGTTTCGGCAATATGATGCGTTTCGAATATCAGCTTATCGCCCATCCCGATAAAGCTCGCGATGGTGTTGCGGATATCGGCTATACCACTCACCACAGGCATCGGAATATTGTGATACACAGCATCTTCTTTGAAAAAACCCATGACCCGGTCCAGGTCCTGAGCCTCCCAGCCCGCAATAAAGTCCTTCACGATAGCGATATTGCTCATAGTTGGTTCTCCCCGTTGCGTCATAGGCGGATTATCCAGGGTAGTGTATCACGAAGCAATTCATATGAAAACGTTCTAGGCAAAACCATCAAAAGCAGCAAGCGAAACTGGCAGGCCAAGATCCTGCAATACGGCAATATCAAGCACACCCACAATTTTGGTTTGCCCCACACCAATCGAAGTGGCCATCAGATCACTTCCCACGCCCAGATGCGCCGGACCGGAGTTTGCCAGCGGTACGGCGCCGCCTTTGGCGGCTACCGCATTCTGCCCCTGGAAGTTCAGACTGTTCGACGAGAGGCCGCTTACATACCTGTCATAATTGGTTATGAATCCCGTCTGAAGCGGCGTGCCATTATTATCCAGCGCACTGCGAAAACCGAGAACATGCCCCAGTTCATGGGCGAAAATCGACTGGGCATCAAATTTATCACGCGGCAGTGGATCATCGGCGGAATCCCGGAACACCAGTCGTGACGGATCCGTCGCAATCGTAATCCTGCCATCTGCGGCGCTACCATTAGAATCGCGCCCGGTTATCAGCTCAGACCCCACACCACTTTGCGTAAGGCGGCGGCCATTAAATATTTCCCCCGTAAAGACTTCGATCAGTGATCCCGCGAACGCCAGAACGTTGGGTGCGCTGGCCTGAAATGTAACCTCTAACTCAATCGTGGCTGTCCGGGTAAAATGCACCGCCCACATGTCCCATGCGGCGGCCAGGCTCATGCGTATGCCCGCCTCATATGGCGCAAGCGTTCCTGACGCATCCAGAATTGTAATCGTCAGGCCATTACCCGCGCCCAGATTTTGCAG
>CAMTVX010000116.1:0-2810 GCA_947085295.1 uncultured Alphaproteobacteria bacterium
AGCTGCGTATTCCGTTCCAAAGTGGACACTAATTCCACGGCAAAGTGGACAGTCATTCCACGGCAAAGTGGACAGTCGTAATGTGACGTAGCACGCGGGATAACCGTGGCACTCTCGGAGATTTTCCGGAGGCCACATGGCAAATAACAGGTTATCCATGCGTAAAATCACAGAAGCATTACGGCTGCTCCATGAGTGCAACCGCTCTCACCGAGAAATCGCTGCGGCCATTGGGTCATCACCGACCACCGTTGGGAATTACCTGCGGCGTGCCCAGCAGGCCGGCATCACCTATCCCTTGCCAGAAGGCATGACGGACGACGAGATTAACGCCCGTCTGTTTCCGCCGCTGCCACCACCCGACATCATCAGGTCCGAGCCTGACTGGGCGTGTGTACATCGCGAACTGCGTAAGAAGAGTGTCACCCTTGACCTGCTGTGGCAGGAATACAAGGCTGATCATCCTGACGGCTATCGCTATAGCTGGTTCTGCAAGCAATACCGCACCTGGGTTGGCAAGCTGTCGGTCACCATGCGGCAGACCCACACGCCCGGCGAGAAACTGTTTGTCGATTATGCCGGACAGACCATCCCCATCATCGATGGTCTCGGCGGTGAAATCCGTCAGGCACAACTGTTCGTCGCCGTGCTCGGCGCGTCCAACTACACCTACGTCGAGGCAACCTGGACACAAACGATGCCGGACTGGATCGGCTCGCATGTGCGCACCTTTGAGTTTTTGCGCGGCGTACCTGAGCTCGTCGTGCCGGACAACCTCAAGTCGGGCGTCAAGCATCCCTCGTATTACGATCCTGAAATTAACCCCACCTACCGCGATCTGGCCGCGCATTATGGTGTGGCGATCTTGCCCGCGCGGGTTAGAAAGCCCCGCGACAAGGCCAAAGTAGAAGGTGGCGTGCTGGTGGCCGAACGCTGGATATTGGCACGCCTGCGCAACCAGCGGTTCTTCAGCTTGGACGAAGCCAACCGAGCCATCACGGAGCTGCTTCATGGTTTGAATCGGCGCGCCTTCAAGAAATTGCCGGGCTGCCGCCATAGCGTGTTCATCGAACTGGACCAACCGGCGCTCAAACATTTGTCACAGGATCGTTACCAATACGCGGAATGGAAAACGGTACGCGCGGGCATCGACTATCACGTCGAAGTGAAGGAGCATTATTACTCGGTGCCCTACCGCTTCGCCAAGCTGGAACTGGACGCGCGCTACACCGCTGTCACGGTTGAAGTGTTTCATCGGGGCAAGCGCATTTCCGCCCACGCACGAAGCTTCGTCAAAGGGAAGCACACTACGCTCCCGCCCCACATGCCGCCGGAACATCAAGCTGTTGCGGGGTGGGATGCCAACCGTTTGTTGAGTTGGGCACAGGGTATTGGCCCTCATGCCGAAGCCACCGTGCAACACATGCTGAACTCACGCCGCCATCCCCAGCAAAACTACCGCGCTTGCATGGGCGTGTTGCAATTATCCAAGTCATTTGGCAATCCGCGTGTGGAGGCTGCTTGCGCACGCGCATTGAAAATAAACGCCGCCAACTATCGCAGCATCAATTCCATTCTCAAGAACGGTCTGGATCGGCAAGACACGACAGCGAATTCGTCATCAGCCCAATCATCCTTGCCGCTCACGCATCCCAATGTGCGCGGGTCGGATTATTTCCACTAACTCAACCCCCAGCAACTCACTTTAGGAAAATTTACACCATGCTCAATCACTCCACTCATGAACAACTCAACCAACTCCGCCTGTTCGGCATGGCGCGCGCCTTGACTGAGCAGCAGTCATTTCCTGGACTAGAGCAGATGACGTTTGAGGAACGTCTCGGCTTGTTGGTCGATCGCGAAGTCAGCGAGCGCAGCAACCGTCAAACCGCCAGTCGCTTGCGGCGCGCCAAGCTTAAACAGGCCGCCGTTGCCGAAGACGTGGATCACCGCGCGGCACGCGGTTTGGATAAAACTCTGTTCAGCCGCCTTCTGGCAGGGGCTTGGGTGAAGGAACATCAGAATGTATTGATCACTGGCCCAACTGGGGTGGGTAAAACCTATCTGGCGTGTGTGCTGGCCAATCAGGCATGTCGCCAAAGTCATAACGCGCTCTATCTGCGCATGCCCAGATTATTTGAGGACCTGGCGATTGCGCATGGTGATGGACGCTATACCAAACTGCTCGCGCAAATCGCCAAGGCGGATGTGCTGGTGCTGGATGATTGGGGGCTGGCCGTATTGACCGATACGGCGCGGCGCGACTTGTTGGAAATATTTGATGACCGACACGGACGCAGTTCAACGATCATCACGAGTCAGTTGCCGATTGAGCATTGGCATGATGCTATCGGCGATCCAACTCTGGCTGATGCAATTCTTGACCGTCTGGTGCACAACGCTCACCAACTTACCCTGACCGGCGAGTCGATGCGCAAGCGTAAAAATGGTTTGACCAAACCCACGAATCAGGAGTAAAAAACAAACCCCGCGTCGCTACGCGCCGACTGTCCACTTTGACGTGGACTGACTGTCCAGTTTGCGTGGAATACGCACTAAAGCGGAGAAGAACCCGTTTTCAGCATACAAGCTAAAACGGGTTTTTGCATTTTCACAGCCGATACATCGCTACTCTGAAAGACAGAATGTTCCACTGCACCAATAGGTGAAAACGGAACGGGGGGATTTGATCCAGATTGCGGCCCCCGCCAACTTGGCAAAGCCGCTAAACAGGAGAATCACAATGAGTGCATCGCATAAAGCGAGTTTTTTATCGCAAAGCAGAAATTACCTTTTCACCTCAGAGTCGG
>CAMTVX010000117.1:0-12850 GCA_947085295.1 uncultured Alphaproteobacteria bacterium
ACGGAAGAAGCCCTGAAAATCGCCAATGATTCGATCTATGGTCTGTATGCGAACCTTTGGACCAATGATCTGACCAAGGCGCACAAAATGGCCCGCAAAATCCGCGCCGGTTCAGTCAACATCAACAATACCGGTGGTGGTGGTCTGGTAATGCCGTTCGGCGGTTACAAACAGTCCGGTATCGGTCGCGACGGCTCGTTGCATGCGCTTGACAAATTCACCCAAATGAAAGCCACGTATATTGCGCTGGGCTGATTAATCCGGCTTACGTGGAAAAAGGCTGACCCTGAAAATGGTCAGCCTTTTTTTTGGCAAAATTTAATTCGGCCGGCAACCGGACGCCTTATTGCCACATCCTGGCGACGGCTTTTCTGGCAATATATGCCCCGGCCAATGCTGCGCCAGCCAGCAGCAACGCATGGTCGGGCTGCGAAAGCAAATGCGCCAGCGCGGCCATGATGCCTTCAACATGTGAATGCCCGCCTGGATGCGCCTGTGCGGCTGTGGGAAGGATCAATAAGGCTGCAAAACCGGATTTGTACAGATAGTTCATTTGTTTCTCCTATGGTTGATGTGTGAGTGCTGCGCGGTTTTCGATAAATGTGATCACCGCATCCTGGCCAATTCCGCCGCGCAGATTGGTGAACACAAAGGGGCGCTCGCCACGCATTTTTTTTGCATCGCGCGCCATTACATCCAGATCGGCGCCCACCAGCGGGGCCAGATCAATTTTGTTGATGATCAGCAGATCAGAGCGCGTAATACCCGGACCACCCTTGCGCGGAATTTTATCCCCCGCCGACACATCGATGACATAGAGCGTGAGATCCGCCAGTTCCGGTGAAAAAGTTGCCGCCAGATTATCGCCGCCGCTTTCAATAAAAATAATATCCAGATCGGGAAAACGCGCATTCATGCGGTCCACTGCGGCCAGATTGATGGAGGCGTCTTCTCGGATGGCGGTGTGCGGACAGCCGCCGGTTTCCACCCCGTCAATGCGATCAGGCGGCAGCGCGCCGGAACGGGTGAGGAATTGCGCATCTTCTTTGGTGTAAATATCGTTGGTGATAGCAGCGATGGAATAGTCATCGCGCATATTCTTGCACAAAATATCCATCAGCGCGGTTTTACCCGAACCGACAGGGCCGCCGACACCGATGCGAATTGGGCCGTGTACTGATTTTGTCATGAGCGAAATAACCTCGTATATTGTGTTTCATGCCGGGCCGAACAAAAATCCAGCATCGGGGTAGCGCTGCCCAATTCAGACAGCGGCAGACTTTCCGCCAGATCTGCAGCGGTGGTGACATCGGGTTCGAGCAGGCGCAGCGCAATCTGTCCATCGGTCTGGCCCAGCGGGATCAGCCGCACCCCCGCCGAAATCAGATTGGCGGTAAAGGCATGCAGATAGGCCACCAGCGCATCGCGCATACCAATGCCATGCGCATGCGCAGATTGCGCGACGATCAGGGGGTAGCTGGCGGGAACATTCCCCCCCCCACCCCGGCCCTCCCCACGAGGGGGAGGGGGAAGATCAGAGCGCGGTGATAAAGCCCCTCCCCCTCCAGCCTTCGCCAGAAGGCTCCGGCTTGGCAAGTGTGGGGAGGGGTTTGGGGTGGGGGTGGCGACTTGCGTTGCGGGATGCGGCCAGGCATCTCTTATGGCGCGGGCAAAGGCCGCGCCCTGGGCCTGGGTTTCCAGCGCCAGTTCCGATGTCGGGCGCATGGCGGATGAAAGTTCAAAAATCTCCGTCAGCAATGCCGGATTTTTCTCATCCAGCGCGCGCCATGCGGCGACAAACAGCATGGCGTCGTGCAGCCCCGAACCGTGGCGCAGCAAGGTCGCGATCCATGCCACAAGATCATCACGGCTCTTTACCAACTCAATTTCAACAGCATATTCCAGCCCGTGCGAATAGCTGAATGCACCCACCGGAAAAGATGGCGACAGCCAGGCCAGTAATCTGTACAGGGATGAATTAGAGGTCATGCGAATGCCCGTGATCATGCGTGTGCGCAGGCGCGCCGTCATAGGCGCCGGGTTCGGGTGCAAAAATATCCAGCTTGCGTTGCACCTTTCCACCCAGATCAATAACCATATGTTCAATCACATGATCATAGCGCAGCCGCAATCCGCCGCTATCCAGCACCTGCACCGGCAGATGCCGGTTGCCCAGATGCCAGGCAATGCGGATCGCGTTCGTGTGATCGTGGGCGGCAATATCCATCACATCTTCGCGGGCGGCGCGCACAAGCACATAGCGTCCATCGTCCAGCAGCAGGCCATCGCCATCACAAAGGCGTGCCGCGCGCGCCAGATCCAGCATGAAATCGCCTTGCGCATTGTCCAGCGACAGGCGCACACGCCGCCGGTGCCGGTCGTCAAAATCCAGCGTCACGCAAGCTGCCGCCTCACGCTGCGGCCAGTGACCGGCTGAAAAGAATTGCGTGGCGCGGGGCAATGTCATGTTCAAAACAGGAAATAGCGTTGCGCCATCGGCAACACGGTAGCGGGCGCGCAGGTCAGCAATTGGCCATCGGCGCGCACCTCATAGGTTTCCGGATCGACCTCGATTTTCGGCAGCGCGTGATTATGGATCATCTGCGCCTTGCCGATGCCGCGAATATTTTTCACCGGCAGAATTTCGCTTTGCAGTCCCAACTGGCCGGCAAGGCCGCTGGATACCGCCGCCTGTGATAAAAAGCTGAAACGGCTGGCGGTGCGCGCGCGCCCGAACGCGCCGAACATGGGGCGGGAATAAACCGGCTGCGGCGTGGGAATTGAGGCATTGGGATCACCCATCAGCGCAGCGGTAATTGTTCCCGCCTTCAGCACCAGATCAGGTTTAACGCCAAAAAACGCCGGTTTCCACAATACCAGATCGGCGAATTTTCCGACCTCGATCGATCCCACATAGCTGGCAATGCCATGCGCCAACGCGGGATTGATAGTGTATTTGGCGATATAACGCCGTACACGGAAATTATCATTATTACCGGTTTCATCGGGTAATGGCCCGCGCTGCTTGCGCATTTTATCCGCCGTCTGCCAGGTGCGGATGATCACTTCGCCGATGCGGCCCATCGCCTGACTGTCAGACGCCAGAATACTGATAGCACCTATGTCGTGCAGAATATCTTCGGCAGCAATGGTTTCACGACGGATGCGGCTTTCGGCGAATGCCACATCTTCGGGAATGCTCGGGTCCAGATGGTGACACACCATCAGCATATCCAGATGCTCATCAATGGTGTTCACGGTGAACGGGCGCGTCGGATTGGTCGAGGACGGAATAACATTCGCCACGCCGCAAACCTTGATGATGTCGGGCGCATGGCCGCCGCCCGCGCCTTCGGTATGGAACGCGTGAATGTTGCGGCCCTTGAACGCGGCAATGCTGTTTTCAACAAAACCGGATTCGTTCAGCGTGTCGGTATGAATGGTGACGGCGATGTCAGTTTCTTCCGCCACGCTTAAACAAGTATCAATGGCGGCGGGCGTAGTACCCCAGTCTTCGTGCAGTTTCAGACCGCATGCGCCAGCCGCAACCTGTTCATGCAATCCGCCGGGCAGGGTCGCATTGCCCTTGCCGAAAAATCCGATATTAATGGGCAATGCGTCAGCGGCCTGCAACATACGCGCCATATGAAATGGGCCCGGCGTGCAGGTCGTGGCATTGGTGCCTTCCGCCGGGCCGGTGCCGCCCCCCATCAGCGTGGTGACGCCGCTATACAGCGCATCCTCAATCTGTTGCGGACAGATGAAATGAATGTGCACATCAATGCCACCCGCTGTCAGGATTCGGCCCTCGCCCGCTATAATCTCCGTACCCGGACCAATTACGATATTAACGCCCGGCTGTACATCGGGGTTGCCTGCCTTGCCGATACCTGCGATGCGGCCGTCACGAATACCGACATCGGCCTTGATGATGCCCCAATGGTCAATGATCAGCGCATTGGTGATCACCGTATCCATCGCGCCTTGCGCGCGGGTCATTTGCGATTGGCCCATGCCATCGCGGATCACCTTACCGCCGCCGAATTTTACTTCTTCGCCATAGATGGTGTGATCTTCCTCGACTTCAATGATCAGATCGGTATCGGCTAGCCGCACGCGATCGCCCTTGGTCGGGCCATACATGGCGGCATAGGCGTCGCGGGTGATTTTGAACGCCATGATCTAGTTCCCCAATGGGCCGTTGATGCGGCCGTTAAATCCGTACACGATGCGCGCACCCTGATAGGCGACAAGGGTCACATCGCGGGTCTGGCCCGGCTCAAAGCGCACCGCTGTTCCCGATGGAATGTCCAGCCGGAAGCCGCGCGCCGCGTCACGGTCAAAATCCAGCGCCCCGTTGGTTTCATGAAAATGATAATGCGATCCCACCTGAATCGGCCGGTCGCCGCGATTGGCGACGCTCAGCGTGATGGTGGCGCGTCCCGCATTCAGTTCGATCGAGCCTTCGGCGCAGATTATTTCTCCGGGTTTCATGGGCGGCACTCCTATCGGATTGGTTCGTGTACGGTAACCAGTTTGGTGCCATCGGGAAATGTCGCCTCGACCTGAATGTCGTGGATCATTTCAGATATGCCGTCCATCACCTGCGCACGGGTGATGACGCTGGCGCCGTCGCGCATTAGTTCGGAGACGCTGCGCCCGTCGCGCGCGCCTTCAACCACATAGTCGGTGATCAGCGCGATGGCCTCCGGGTAATTCAGCTTAACGCCGCGTTCCAGCCGGCGGCGCGCCACCATCGCGGCCATGGCGATCAGCAATTTGTCTTTTTCACGCGGGGTCAGATTCATGGCTTCCTCATCTATACATGCCAGATGCGCGGCAGAACTGCTGGCAAGCCCGCCGCCTGATGCCGGAACGCGGCCCAGAATTTTCTCAGCGCCGCGCGCAATATTTGCGGTTCCACCGCCAGCCAGCGCATCACCAGCACTGCGTTCACGCAAGTTGCAGAAGCCAGCACACCGGCAGTTGAATTTTGCTGCAAGTCGCGCGCTGGTTCAAGCATCTCACTTGCGCCCGCGCCTGCATACACCAGTGTGGCCAGTGTGCGCGCGCCGTTCAGGCCCACCCTGGCGTTTTCAATCGCAGCAAAATTTCCATCCATGCGCAGCGCGTCGGCCCAGATCAGCCGCCCATCCTGACGCACTTCCCAGGCGTCGCGCAGATAGCCGTCTATCACGATTTCACCGCTGGCTAAGCGGCCCAGCACCAGAAATTCGCCCGCCAGAATGCGTGCGTTTTGCGCCAGATGCAAACGGGTCGTACGGCGCAATCGTGCGCCGTTAAAAAATATCGTTTCCTGCGGCAGCCATTCCGCCCAGGCATTCTTGTCTGTATACAGATCAACGGAAATATGGCTTGTGTCTCCGGTAGAGCGATACACTTTCTCGGCCGCAGAGGCCACACACATCGCCGCCGCATTTTCACCCACCGCAAAGCGAATGTTGAGCGTATCACCCGCGATTAGCCCGCCGGACATATTCACCAGCGTGGCCTGCGCCACATCACCCTGCGCCGGTTTGGAAAACAACACGCGTAGCGGCTCATGATGCGCCAGATGCGCCAGGCGCGTTACCGCGTCACTGCACGCAAAGCGGATATCGGCAAGACCGCGAACCTCCTGGCGCCAGGCTGGCGGTTCAAACGGTAAGATGGCGGCGGACATCATGTTCATTCATTGCCTCTGACGTGCCGGACAGTACCACTTCGCCACGCACCATTACGATAAAATCGTCGGCCAGATCGCGGGCGAATTCAAAATATTGCTCGACCAGCACAATCGCCATATCCCCGCGATCGCGCAAAATACCTATGACATTGGCAATATCCTTGATGATCGACGGCTGAATGCCCTCGGTCGGTTCATCCAGCAGCAGCAGGCGAGGGCGCATCACCAGCGCGCGGGCAATCGCCAGTTGCTGTTGCTGCCCGCCGCTTAAATCGCCGCCACGGCGGCGCAGCATATCCTTCAGTACAGGGAACAAATCATAGGTTTCGCCGGGAATGTACCGCTCCGTGCGCGGCAGTGCGGCAAATCCGGTTTGCAGATTTTCCTCGACCGTCAGCAGCGGAAAAATCTCGCGCCCCTGCGGCACAAAGGCAATGCCGCGCCGTGCGCGCTCATAGGGGGCCAGTTTCGCAATCTCCGCGTCTTCCCATTCCACCGCGCCAGCACCTATGGCCTGTTGTCCGGCAATGGCGCGCAGCAGGCTGGTTTTTCCCACCCCGTTGCGCCCCATGATGCAGGTGACCGCGCCCTTGCGCGCAGTCAAATTCACGCCGCGTAAAATCTGGCTGGCGCCGTAATAGAGATCGATATTTTTGACTGACAGCATGTCCTAGCGCCCCAGATACACTTCAATAACGCGCTCGTCCGCCTGTACCTTGTCCAGCGATCCTTCGGCCAGCACCGATCCTTCATGCAACACGGTAACATAGGTATTCAGACGACGGACAAATTCCATATCATGTTCCACCACAATGACGCAGCGATCCCCGGCGATGGTGCGCAACAAATCCGCCGTCTGTTCGGTTTCGCTATCTGTCATACCCGCCACCGGCTCATCCACCAGCAGCAATTCGGGGTCCTGCATCAGCAGCATGCCAATTTCCAGCCACTGTTTCTGCCCATGACTTAGCGATCCGGCCTGCATGGCTGTTCGATCCGACAGGGAAACTATATTCAGAACCTCATCAATGCGAATGCGCTGCGCGGCATTCAGTTTGAAGAACAGCGAGGTCCGCGCGCGCCGGTCGCATTTCAGCGCCAGTTCCAGATTTTCAAACACACTAAGATTTTCAAAGATAGTGGGTTTCTGAAATTTGCGCCCGATGCCCAGATTGGCAATGGCCGCTTCGTCCAGTTTTCGCAGATCAATATTACCATTGAAAAATACCTGTCCTTCATCGGCGCGGGTTTTGCCGGTGATCACATCCATCATGGTGGTTTTCCCCGCGCCATTTGGGCCGATAATCGCGCGCATTTCGCCCGCATGCACCACCAGACTAAGATTGTTCAGCGCCTTGAAACCGTCAAAGCTGACGCTGACGCCATCCAGATACAGCATGACATCTTTATGTGTCGTACTCATGTTTTTTTACCCGCATAGAGAAAGCGCAACGGGCTGCGCACCGATCCGCTGGTAAACTGATTGACCAGGCCGACAATGCCCTTTGGTAAAAACAGGGTAACCGCGACAAACAATCCGCCCAGCATGAACAGCCACACTTCGGGCAGCGCGCCGGTGAAATAGCTTTTGGCATAATTGACCAGCACCGCACCCAGCGCCGCACCATACAACGTGCCGCGTCCGCCCACCGCCACCCAGATCACCGCTTCGATGGAATTGCCCGGCGTGAATTCCGTGGGATTGATGATGCCCACCTGCGGCACATACAGGGCGCCCGCAACGCCTGCCAGCATGGCGGAAAAGGTGAACACGAACAATTTGTAATATTGCACCTGATAGCCCAGAAAACGCACCCGGCTTTCGGCGTCGCGGATGGCTTCCAGAATGCGGCCAAGTTTCGATCGCACAATCATCGCGCATAGCAGATAGCCGCCCGCCAGCGCCAGCGCGCTAAGCGCGAACAGCGCGCTGCGCGTTGTGTCCGCCTGTAAATCAAATCCCAGAATGTCCTTGAAATCGGTCAGGCCGTTATTGCCGCCAAAGCCCATATCATTGCGGAAAAACGCCAGCATCAGCGCATAGGTCATGGCCTGGGTAATGATCGAAAGATAGACGCCGGTCACGCGGCTGCGAAACGCAAACCAGCCGAACGCAAACGCCAGCGCGCCCGGAACCAGCACCACCATCAACATCGCAAAGGCAAAACTGTCAAAGCCGTACCAGGACCAGGGCAGTTCGCTCCAGTTCAAAAACACCATAAAATCCGGCAGCTCCGCATTGCCATAGACGCCGCGCGTACCGATCTGGCGCATCATATACATGCCCATCGCATAGCCACCGAGACCGAAAAACGCGCCATGCCCCAGGCTTAGAATCCCGCAATAGCCCCATACCAGATCAACGCTCAGCGCCAGCAGCGCATAGCAGACATATTTCCCCATCAGGCTGACCAGATAGGTCGGCACATGAAAAAACGCATCCGCCGGCGTCAGCAGATTTAGCAGCGGCACCAAAAGGGCCGCGCCCAGCATCAGCCCCAGCAGAATTTTTCCGCCCAGCGGCAAGGACATAATGAAACTTTGATTTGCGGGCATGAATTAATTCTCCACCGCGCGGCCCTTGAGCGCGAACATGCCGCGCGGGCGATATTGAATGAACAGGATCAACGCAATCAGAATAAAAATCTTGCCCAGCACCGCGCCTGCAAACGGTTCCAGAAATTTATTCACCAGCCCCAGGCTCATGGCGCCAAAGAACGTGCCCAGTAAATTTCCGACACCGCCAAACACCACCACCATAAAACTGTCCACGATGTAGCTTTGCCCAAGATTGGGGCTGACATTATCGATCTGGCTTAGCGCCACGCCGGCAATGCCCGCAATGCCGGAACCCAGACCAAAGGTCAGCGCGTCAACCGTGCCGGTGCGGATGCCCATGCTGTTGGCCATGGCGCGGTTCTGTGTCACCGCGCGCATGCGCAGGCCAAGCGATGTTTTGCGCATCACCAGCACCAGCAGGCCCAGCACCATCAGTGAAAAAATAATGATCGCCAACCGGTTATAGGTCAGCGCCAGACCGCTATCAAATTCCATCGCGCCGCTCATCCAGCTTGGGGTGCCAACTTCTTTATTTGTGGGGCCAAAGATCGAGCGCACCGTCTGTTGCAAAATCAGACTGACGCCCCAGGTCGCCAACAAAGTTTCCAATGGCCGCCCATACAGAAACCGGATAATGCCGCGCTCAATCGCGATGCCCACCAGGCCCGACACTATGAAGGCGGCGGGAATGGCGATAAACAGCGAGGCGTCAAACAGGCCGGGAAAGGACGTGCGGATAACTTCCTGCACCATGAAAGTGGTATAGGCGCCGATCATCACCATTTCGCCATGCGCCATATTGATGATGCCCATCACGCCAAAGGTAATCGCCAGCCCGATGGCCGCCAGCAACAGCACCGATCCCAGGCTCAGCCCATGAAACAGCGCCTCTGCCATGCCCCAGAATTCCAGACGGCTTTCAACGCCCGCCAGCGCCTTTTCGGCGGCAGCGCGCACCGTCTCGTCGCTTTGTTGCAGCGCCGTGTTGAGGATCGCCTTCACATCCTGATCGGTAAAGCTGCCCAGGGTTTCGATGGCCTTGAGGCGAACCTGCGTGTCGCCCGACTGATTCAGATGAATGCCCGCAAGCGCGCGCTGCATGCGGCGTTTAACGGCCTCATCGGTTTCTTTGGCAAGGGCTGTTTCCAGCAGCGGAATGCTTTCCGGTGCGCCATTCCTGAAAATATCATCCGCCGCGCGTTTGCGAAGTTTCGGATCCGGCCCCAGCAATGTCATGCCGCCCAGCGCGCCACGCAACCGTGTGCGGATGGCATTAGTGATATTGGCCTTGGTCATTTCTTCCGGGGTGACGCTGCCGCCCGCCGCGCCGGTCAGCGGATGTTTCAGATCAAAGCCGGTTGCGGTTTGGGTGGTGATCCAGATCGTTCCATCAGATTTGAGCGCGTACAGATTTCCGTTCAGCAGCGCGTCCAGCGGCGCAATCACCGCCACGTCGCCGGTGGCGGTCAGCGCATCAATCGCTTCGGATTGTGCACTGCGGCTTTTATCCGCCAGCTTCTGAATCAATGCGGGAATATCTGCCTGCGCCTGTGCGAACGCATGCAGCGGCGTGAACACAAGGCAGAGGAGAAGTATAAAATTTTTCAACGAATGAGAAAAAAACATAAATTCGTCCACTAGACTGAAAGGGTGACTGGGCATCACACTCACATTTCGTCATTGCGAGCGAAGCGTGGCAATCCAGAGTCACACGTATAGGCCTTTGCATGTGACTCTGGATTGCCACGTCGCTGCGCTCCTCGCAATGACGAAATGTGAGATCGCGCTTCAACGATAATCATTTAACTCTATCGGTAATGGCAAAGGGGCCAGTCTCATGCCCGCAGACAATTGACTGGCCCCCATGATAACGCTTACCTGTACCGCAATGCTAGTTCGCGACGTATTTCGGCTTTTCGCAGTTGCCGCAAACCCAGGGGAAAGTCCAGTCCGCCGTCAGCTTCTTGCTTTCGGGAATGAAATCGGACCAGGCGTCGCCAACGATTGGGCCATCGGTGCGCCAGACGATATCGAACTGGCCATTGGCCTGAATTTCACCGATCATCACGGGCTTCGACAAATGATGATTGACATTCATGACGCTGTCAAAGCCACCGGGCGCCTTGACTTTCTGGCCATACATGGCCTGACGCACGGCGTCCACATCGGTGGTGCCCGCCTGTTGCACGGCCTGCACCCACATTTTGAAACCGATATAATGGGCTTCCATCGGGTCATTGGTTACGCGCTTGGGGTTTTTTATGAAGGTCTGCCATTGCTTGATGAACTCGGCATTCTTGGGAGAATCCACCGACATGAAATAATTCCATGCGGCCAGATGCCCGACCAGCGGCGTGGTGTCCAGACCCGCCAGTTCTTCTTCACCAACCGAGAAGGCGACCACGGGAATATCTTCCGCCTTGATGCCCTGATTGCCCAGTTCCTTGTAGAACGGCACATTGGCGTCGCCATTGATGGTGGAAACCACACCGGTTTTCTTGCCCTCAGACGCGAATTTTTTCACATTGGTCACAATGGTCTGCCAGTCGGAATGACCGAACGGCGTGTATTCTTCCATGATGTCGGCTTCCGCCACGCCCTTGGCGATCAGGAAGGCGCGCAAAATTTTGTTGGTCGTACGCGGATACACATAGTCTGTACCCAGAAGAACCCAGCGTTTGACGTCGCCGCCATCCTTGCTCATTAAATATTCGACTGCCGGGATCGCCTGCTGATTTGGCGCGGCACCCGTGTAGAACACGTTGCGCGAGGATTCCTCGCCTTCATACTGCACCGGATAGAACAGCAATCCGTTCAGTTCCTCAAACACCGGCAGCACGGATTTGCGCGACACCGAGGTCCAGCAGCCAAACACGACATCGGTCTTTTTAACCTCTATCAGCTCGCGCGCCTTTTCGGCGAACAGTGGCCAGTTGGAAGCCGGATCAACCACAACAGCCTCCAGCTTTTTGCCCAGAAGGCCGCCCTTTTTATTCTGATCATCGATCATCATCAGAATGGTGTCTTTCAGCGTGGTTTCGCTGATCGCCATGGTGCCCGATAATGAATGCAGCACCCCTACCTTGATCGTGTCATCGGCGGCATTTGCAGTGTTTGCACCCAAACTGGCAACCGCTAATAGAATCGCCGCTTTTCGTAGAAAATTTCGCATGACCACTTTCCCCTTCTTGTGTTTCCGGATCTTTCACAACCGGATCTTTCACAAGACGAATAAGCAAGACATATGCCAGTTACGGCGCCTTGCATTGGAGGGGCGGGAAATGCTGTTACTTAAAATATCAGCCTATAGTTTAGGCAAAAATACAGAAATTTGCCTAAACTATGGGCGATCAAGCCTGTGCGCGGGGTTACGTAATTTTTGAACTTATGCCCCGCGCATGCAGGTAAATTATTTCGCCGATGCTTCTTTCAGATAGGCAAGGACATTCGCCAGATCGCTATCTTTCTTGAGGCCGACAAAGGCCATTTTGTTCTTCGGAATAAAGCCCTTTGGATCGCGCAGATATTTCTCGATGGTGGCTTCATCCCATACGGTCCCGGCTTCGCCCGCTGCTTTCATCGCATCGGAATAGCCAAAGCCTTCATTGGCGCCTGCCTTGCGGCCAATCACACCATGCAGATTGGGTCCGATTTTATTGCCGTCGGCCGCCACGGTGGAATGACAGGCCGCACATTTCTTGAAAACCTTTGCGCCCGCTGCGGCGTCACCTGCGTCTAGCGCCAGAGCATTACCGGCCATCGCGCCGGAAACCAGCATTGCCAGCGCTACTGCGCGCGGGCCAAAATTACTCACTTTCATAAAACACTCCTGCGTGGGTTGGATTACGGCTGGGCCGCATGTGGGTAGAACAATCGCTCGTTCAATTACAGCCAACCACCGAACCTGGCAAGCCTATCCGGGGGGTTTGTCAAAAATGCGGCATCACGCATTAAGGTTATGCTAAAAAGCCGGTAATTAATGAGACAAAACGGGGCCGCGCAATGGATCTGAATGAATTAATGGCCAGTTTGCCCAAAGATCGCCTGAAAAAGATGCTGCGGGCCGGGCGCCAGGTCCAGGAATGCCAGCGCCTGCTGACCAAAACCGGGGCCAATGTGGTGGGGCAGATTCTGGCCCATCAGGGTGAATTTTATCAGTGGAACCATTACCCCAAAGGCGACGTGTACGACCGCGAAACCTTCAGCCAGTATTATTACCACGCCCATCGCGGCACAACCGGCGAACACGGCCATTTTCACACTTTCATGCGCGCGGGCGGCATTGCGCCGGGCGTTGAACCTGCGCCCTATACGGGCGAATGGCAGCGCCCCCTGGGCAAGGACGCCATTGCGCATATTATCTGCATATCCATGGACCCGAATGGCGTACCCACGGCGCTGTTCGGCGTCAATCGCTGGGTCACCGGCGAAACATTCTATCGCGCGCGGGACGTCATCAAACTGATCGATACTTACCGGATCGATCACACCTTCCCGTGCCTGGCCGGCAATCTATGGATCGGCGCCATGCTGCATCTGTTTTACCCGCAAATCTGCGTCCTGCTCTATCAACGCGACGCCGCCATTGCACTGCGACAAAAGGAA
>CAMTVX010000118.1:0-14228 GCA_947085295.1 uncultured Alphaproteobacteria bacterium
CTAAAGCAGGTTCTGTGCGCCAACCATGCAGAACAGCATGGGTACCGACAACATGGTGTTGGTGCGTGAAAACAGCATCGCGGTGCGCGCGGCGGCGGCCTTGTCGGGTGCCGCGAGGTCCGGGAATTTGTTTTCGATATTCAGGGCCTTTTGCTGATTGGGCCAGATCACAAACCACACATTAAACCACATGATTGTGGCCAGCCACATGCCAATACCGATCAGGATGTTTTTCGACACCACAAAGCCCTGACTTGCGCCAAGCGTATAGGCATCAACGAGATAACCGTTCATGGCTGCCAGGATAATGCCGGTAATGATGGTGGCCATCGCCGCCCAGCGGAACCAGAACAGCGCTTCGGGCGCAATCACCTTGCCGATGGCGGGTTTTTGCTCATCAGGGATTTTCGGCATGCTGGGCATTTGCACAAAGTTGAAATACCACAACAATCCGATCCACATCACACCGAAAATTACATGCAGCCAACGGAATACGAAAGCGCCGAATGCATGATCGACAACTACGCCCAGCGATGAAACAGAAATCAGCAACACGACGATCGCCAGCACGAATGCGGCAATTACAGTGTTCTGAAGCGATGTCAGAATAGACGCCATAAGTTCACTCCTCCCCCTTTTATACCAGGCAGAATCACCTGACCGGATTTTACACAAGCATATTCGTGCAGCAAGTTAGCCAATTTTTCGTGCTAAGAGAATAGCAATGATTTTTTAGCGGTATTGGGGGGAAAAGTGGGGGTTCCACTTTCATATTGTGGTGGGCTGATTCGCACCGGCGATCACGACCGGTTTCTGAGCGCGCTGTTCGCGGCCGAGCCGGCGCGCGAGCATTTATTTGTGTTGTACGCGTTTAATCTGGAGATTGCCCGTATCCGGGACATGGTTTCCGAACCGCTGCTGGGTGAAATACGCCTGCAATGGTGGCGCGAGGGCATTGCGGCGATCTATGAGGGGCAGGCGGCAAGGGCGCATCCGGTGTTGCAGGCGCTGGAAATTGCGATCCGGCAATGCGGTCTGGCGCGCCAGACTTTCGATGGGCTGATTGACGCACATGCAGAAGATTTTTCTACGACACCGCCTGCGTCCATGACCGGAATCGAAAGCTATGCAGACGCGACGTCTGGCGGACTAATGCGGCTTGCCCTGGCCATTTTGGGGGGTGGGGTGCCGGATGCCGCAATCCGGCATGCCGGGCTTGTGTGGGGCCTGACGGGGCTATTGCGCAATGTCGGGTTGCACGCCTCAAGGCGGCAGATTTTGTTACCCGCTGATGTGATGCAGCGCGAAGGCGTGACGGCGGAAGATGTGTTTGCGTATCGCAAGTTGCCGGCCATGCACCGGGTCATGCTGGCCCTTGCGGATCAGGCGCAAAGCCATCTGGACGCCGTGCGAATGGCGTTGCCCAGGCCATCGCGACGGGCCATGCCAGCCCTGCTGCCGGTGACGTTGGCGCAGGCCTATCTCAGGCAGATAAGGCATCCCGATTATGATCCATTCGCAATGCGGACGCCGATACCGGCATTCCGGCGCCAATCGCGGCTGATATGGGCTATGGCGCGGGGACGGATATAGCCAGCGATGCCAGCCATTCCTGCTGATCCTGCAGGGCGCGCGTACAAAAGGAACCCTTGCGGGCCGGAGCCTTCGCCTTGCCCCGCACCCGCTTGCCATCCGCTGTCATTGGCGCATCGATGGGGGGAAACAGTCCGAAATTGACATTCATCGGCTGAAAACTGTCAGCCGCAGCGCCGCTGGTTAAATGCGTGAGCAGCGCCCCCATTGCCGTGTTCACAGGCGGCTGTGGTACAGCGCGCCCCTGTATTTCAGCGGCTGCAAACAGCCCCGCCAGCAGGCCAATGGCGGCGCTTTCGACATAACCTTCAACGCCGGTAATCTGTCCGGCAAAGCGCAGCCGGGGCATGGTTTTCAAACGCAGGCGATCATCCAGCAGGCGCGGGCTGTTGATGAAAGTATTGCGGTGGATACCGCCCAGCCTTGCAAAGCGGGCATTTTCCAGCCCCGGTATGGACCGAAAGATGCGGGTCTGCTCGGCATGCTTCAGTTTGGTCTGAAATCCCACAATATTATACAGCGTGCCCAGCGCATTATCCTGGCGTAGCTGCACGACCGCATGGGATTTTTCCGGGCGGTGTGGATTGGTCAGGCCCACCGGCTTCATGGGACCATAACGCAGGGTCTGTGGCCCGCGTTCCGCCATCACTTCAATGGGCAGGCAGCCCTCGAAATACGGGGTATTGCGCTCCCACTCTTTGAATTCTGTTTTCTCACCGGTAATCAGTGCGTCTATGAAGGCGGCATATTGGCCGACGTCCAGGGGGCAGTTAATATAATCCTTGCCCGTGCCGCCCGGACCCGGCTTGTCGTAACGCGATTGATACCAGGCCTGCGAAAGATCAATGGAATCGGCATAGACGATGGGCGCGATAGCGTCAAAGAAGGCCAGAGATTCAGCACCCGTAAGCGTCGAAATGGCTTCTGCCAGCGGGGCCGAAGTCAGCGGGCCGGTGGCGATGATTACCTGTTGCCAATCGGTAGGGGGCAATCCCGCCACCTCATTTCGATCAATCGTGACATTCGGCATGGCGGCAAGCGCAGCCTCGATGGAGCGGGAAAATCCTTCACGATCTACTGCCAGCGCGGAACCTGCGGGCACTTTATTGGCGTCAGCCGCCCGCATGATCAGGGAATTGGCGCGGCGCATTTCCTCGTGCAGCAGGCCAACGGCGCTGGTCTGGTGATCATCGGACCGAAACGAATTGGAACAGACCATTTCGGCCAGCCGGTCGGTTTCATGGGCCTCGGTTCCCTTATTGGGCCGCATTTCATGCAGAACGACAGATATTCCGGCACGGGCCGCCTGCCAGGCCGCCTCACAGCCGGCCAGACCGCCACCAATAATGTGCAGCGGCTGCACTTGTTCACATCCCTTAATGTTTCTAGTCATGTGGATAAGTCATATCGCCGGGCAATCCTCTGATCACGAAATAGTGAAAATAAAAGGCTTTATACAAAATTAACTAAGGTGTTGTACTGGTTAAAGACTGTGGTAACTCTGTGGACAGATATGTGGATACCTTATGGATAAAGCTATGGGTATAAAAGAAAAGCTCATCCTACCTAACGGCGTCACATCCCAGACGCAATCCCTGTTTAACTATTGGTGTACGCTCGGGGGACAGGACCTTGTTCCCAGCCGGTCGGATTTTCGGCCCGCAGCGGTACTTCCCCTTCTTCCCAACCTGATGATACTGGAGTTTCGGACAGATGGATCGCTGGTTTATCGTCTGGTTGGGACAGCCTGCGTAGAGAAACTTGGGATCGATATGACCGGCTCGAATTTATTCGACTATGTCGCGCCGCATCAGCGCCATAAGGCAGAAATGCTTACGAATAAGCTTCGCGCGCTTCCCTGTGGGTTGATCGTTCATGAGAAAATGCGATCCAAACATAAAACGCCTTTTGTGGTTGAGCTTATTTACCTGCCGTTGCGTGATCGTGACGGCGCGGTCTCGCAACTAATCGCGTCTGCAACTGTGCTTGAGCGCGGCGAAAAGGGAACCGCTAATGGTGATGAACGGATGATTGCCATTTCGGCCACTTATATTGATATTGGCGCGGGCGTGCCGCAGCAATCGTCGGACAACGCACGTCAGGCTGTTTAGCCGAAACTCCCCCAGACAATAACGGAATCTGTAATGTTTCCGTCACAATTCCGTAAAAAAAACGTCATGCGTCACTGTTACGTACGCAGATAGCGGGACTTCAAAATGTTGTATCGCAGCATTTCTGGGAACCGATTTCTGTATTCGTATCACGGGGTAACTTATGACATTCAATACACCGAAACTTGCAGGTATGATTTTGCTTGGCGCAACATGCCTGACCGGTTTGACGACGGCGCCAACATTGGCCGCGCCTGTCAGTCAGTCTGAAATTGACGCGCTAAAGTCGCAGATCAAGACGCTGGAGCGTCGTCTGAATAGTGTTCAGGCCGTTCAGGAAAACAAGATCAACGAAATCAAAACCAAACAGGATGCGGTGGAGTTGAAGTTTGAGAATGGCCGCCCCACGTTGCGTACCAGTGATGGCTATTTCGAAATGGCGCTGCGCGGACGCATGCATTTCGATATGGCCACCTATGATCAGGACGACAATAATCTGTCCAGCATCGCGCCTGGCCGTGATCTGAATGAAGGCGGCAATTTCCGCCGCTCGGAATTAGGCATGGAAGGCAAGTTCATGCGCGACTGGGAATATCTCGTTTCATATGATTTCGGTGGTTCTGGCGGCGAAGGCGGCGGCAACATCAAAAATATGTTCCTCGGCTATACCGGCATTAAACCCCTGCGCATTCAGATCGGCGCGATCCAGGTGCCGATGACTATGGATGATTCCACCAGTTCAAACGAAATCACTTTTATCGAGCGCGCATCGGCGGTCAATCTGGCCACTTCGATGGGGGCCCAGAAGGGCCGCACGGCGGTAGGTGTGCGTGGCAACACCAACAATTTGTTTGGCTCGCTCTACTATACCCGCGATCCAGTGACCCTGTCTGGCGGCGCGGCGCTGCCGGATGAATCCAGCAACATGGTGGCGCGCGCGGCGTACCTGATTGCCCCCAATCCCGATACCAACATTCATATCGGTGCATCGGGTACGAAGGTTTTCAATTTCACTCAGGTCGCAGCGGCAATTCCGGGACCACTACCGGGAAGTCTGCAAACTTCCACAGTATTCAATCTTCAGGATCGCCCGGAACTTCGCGTCGACGGCACGCGCCTTGTTTCCACCGGCAATATCGCGGTTGAGGACGGCTATGTGGTTGGTCCAGAATTGGGCGCCAACTGGAAAAACTTTTATGTTCAGGGCGAATATTACCATTACAAACTGGATCGTCAGCGGGCCAACGCAGCGGGCGCTGCGAACCTGGGCAGCTTCGATTTTGACGGCTGGTATGTTCAGACATCATGGATCGTGACTGGTGAAACCAAGCGCTATGACATCAAGAATGCATCCTTCGGCGCGCCGCGTCCCAATGGTCCGTTTGGCTTTGGCGACTCGCTGGGTGTGATTGAACTGGCGGCGCGCTACAGCTCCGTAGACTTAAATGATGGAACGAGTGGCGGGGCCACCTGCACGGGGACCGGCCTGGTTCCAGCCGCCACTTCAACCTGCGTGCGGGGCGGCGAACAGGACATCGTGACCCTGGGGGCCAACTGGTATCCAAACCGCAATGTCCGCTTTATGCTGAACTACCAGTTTGTGGATGTTGACCGCCAGGCCTATCCGAACAACCCGGTGGGGGTTGCGGGCGGCCCGAATGCGCAGATCGGTCAGGACTACAACGCCGTGGCATTGCGTACCCAGTACAGCTTCTAAGGCAGCTTTTCCCGCCGGATGGCCCAGGCCCGGCAGGAGCGCTGATCTAATCCGGCGATTATATGTAACGCCGCATGTGTCTTCATTGGCACATGCGGCGTTTTTTTGTGTCACAGGGTTAATTATTAAATTTCTATTAACCATAGCGCGGGCTAACTGCATGCTGGGAAAAGGGGCGGTGACGGCGCGGAGGTGATGATTCCCTGTAAGCAGGGACATGCTTCAGCCCATGGATAGAAAGGATTAATCGTGACTTTGCAAATATTGAAATTTTCCGGTCAGGCGCTGCTTGGCGCGGTATCGTTATTAGCATTGGCGGGGGCGTCGCCTTCTGCTGCGCAGGTCAGCCAAAGCGAAATCGATATGCTGAAAGCGCAAATTCAGGCGCTGGAAAAGCGGTTGAATGAAGTTCAGGCAACGCAGGAAACCAAAGCCGCAGAGGCTAAAGCCAAGCCCGATGCGGTCGAACTGAAGTTTGAGAATGGCCGTCCGACATTGAAGTCCGGTGACGGCAATTTTGAGATGGCGCTGCGCGGCAATATGCATTTTGACATGGCTTCATATGATCAGGATGACGATAATTTGTCCAGCGTGGCGCCTGGCCGGGATCTTGGCGATGGCGCGAATTTCCGCCGCGCCGAGCTTGGCCTTGAGGGCAAGTTCATGCATGACTGGGAATATCACGGAACCTTTACCTTTGGCGGCTCGGGCGTTGAGGGCAACAGCGTTGGCGGCTCCGGTGGCGCCATCAAAAATATGTATATTGGCTATACGGCAATCAAACCGCTGAAATTTCAGATTGGCGCCATGAAGCCGCCAATGACTCTTGATGATTCGACTTCTGCGAATGATATTACTTTCATTGAGCGGGCCTCGTCAGCCGCTCTTGCTGGCTCGTATGGCGCCGGAAATGGACGCACTTCAGTTGGCGTGCGCGGCAACACGGATAATCTCTTCGCCTCGGCTTTCTATACACGCGGCGTAATCGGCGAAGGCGGGGTGGACGAAGCCAGTAATCTGGTCGGTCGCGCGGTTCTTTTGCTTGATCCAAACCCGGACACCGATATTCATATTGGCGCTTCCGGGACCAAGGTTATGGAATTCAGTCAGGCGGCGGCTGCGGTTCCACCGGCGCTGCAAGGGGCTTCCGCCACACAGTTCAATTTGCAGGACCGCCCGGAAATGCGCGTCGATGGCACGCGGCTGGCGTCAACGGGTTTGCTCAATGTCGAGGACGGCTTCACCGCCGGTCCCGAGTTTGCCGCCCGCTGGAAAAACTTCAATCTCCAGGGCGAGTATTATACCTATCAACTGGATCGCAACAAGGCCAACGTGGCAGGCGCCACCAGCCTTGGCGACTTTAATTTTGACGGTTGGTATATTCAAAGCTCCTGGATACTGACCGGCGAATACAAAAAATATGACATCAAGAACGCCCGATTCTATTCGCCGGCGCCCAGCAGCCCGCTAGGCTTTGGCGGAATTGGCGCCGTCGAGCTGGCCGCGCGTTATAGCACCGTGGATTTGAATGATGGCGGAAATCCAGCCACCTGTCTGGGCGCCATCGTGGGCGGTGTACCGGCGCCGGCGGCTACATCGAGCTGTGTGCGGGGCGGGGAACAGGATATCGTGACCCTGGGCGTTAACTGGTACCCGAACCGCAATATCCGCTTCATGCTCAACTATCTGTTTATCGAGATCGACCGCCAAGCCTATCCCAATAACGCAGCGGGTGCCGCCGGCGGCCCGAATGCGCAAATCGGACAGGATTATAACGTGCTGGCGTTGCGCACCCAATACAGCTTCTAGGTACGCCGACCCGCTGCGTCATTGCTGTAAGAGTCATGTAATTCGCTGACAGGATTATGAAGCTAATAGACTTAAAAAACGCTGTCACCCCGGATTTATTCCGGGGTCCAGGAGCCACACGCAAAGGCCCGAGTTTGGAACCCTGGACCCCGGAATAAATCCGGGGTGACAATCTTTTTTAAGTCTTCGAACCTTCAACAAGCGCTGCTTTCTTGTCAGCGAATTATCTAACTTCTACAGCAATGACAGCATTTTTGTAAGTGCGAAACAGAATAACAAATATCCTTACCCCATAAAGAAGACGTTCAGTTTGTTGCCGTCCAGATCGCGGAAATATCCGGCGTAGAAATTGTCGCCGCGCGGGCCAACCGGGCCTTCGTCTTTCGCGCCCAGCTCCATGGCCTTTTTATATACGGCATCGACCTTGGCGCGGCTGTCCACGGCCAGCGCTACCATGACGCCATTGCCGACGGTGGCCGCCTTTGCGTCAAAGGGTTTGGTGATGGAGAGCATGGGTTGCCCCGGTCCGGCGGCCCAGGCAATGAAGGTTCCCATATCCATGGCGCGTTTGGCGCCAACCGTGGCCAGCAACGCATCATAAAATTTTGCCGCGCGCGCAAAATCGTTGGTTCCCAGAGTAACGTAGCCGATCATGATTTTATCCTCAGGTTAGTTTTATGGAAAGGGTATAAAAAGTTATACGCCCAGTGAGAATTATATACGAAATTTGGGGAGCATGTATCATCAAAGATATCTGACCTGCCCGCGCGGACGCAGACGGCACACCTCCAGGGACATGACCGGAAAGAAACAAAAGGGATGCGCACTTTGCCCTGTTTAACCGCATGGGACCGGACAATTTTGATATTTAATGGATGCGTCATACCGGGCAATGGTGGCGGCTTCATGCCGTCGCGACGCCACCGGATATGACAAGGCGGCAGCCTTCCCCCCGGTCTGCACATGATCGCCGGGAAACAAAGTGCGATTGAGGATTTCGTCAGCCTACTCCGCACGATCCGCGAACGGCATGCCCGCAAGGTGCGCTTCATCTTTTTTCTTTAAGGTTGCGATGACATCGATGCTGATTATCATCTGTTGTCGAAGAACAGGTATTTGGCGAGCGCGGCGACGCTGAGAACGACTAGCACGCCGACCAGCAGTCCGCCCCATCCCATGCCCCACATCATCGAGCCACCGCCGTTCATTACTTCATTCATCATCATCTCCCGATATACTGAGCTTCTCTGGTCTTTAAGCAGCCGTAGCTGCTTCCCTGTAAAAAAGCGCTGCGGCAAACCTGCAGGCGCATATTTTTTCCGTAAGCATTTCCCGGAGTAAACCGGCTGTCGCAGGAGAAAATCCTTGTCACTTTCTTATACGTATTTCCAAAAAGCATACTGCGTCCTTATTTCTTTTTTGCATTATCAGACAGGTTACTTAACTTAACCATTGATGGAGATTGTTATGCACCACGACCACGGGTCAATGCGCGAATGTATTCAGATTTGCTGGGAATGCCGTAACGAATGCCAGGAGACGCTTTTCAACCACTGCCTGGAAATGGGCGGCAAGCATGTTGAAAAGGATCATGTTAAGTTGATGGCCGATTGCATCCAGGCATGCCAGACCGCAGCTGACTTCATGGTTCGCAACTCGCAGTTCCATGCTTCAGAATGCACCGCTTGCGCCGAAATATGCGAAGCCTGCGCCGTATCGTGCGAGCGTATTGGCGGCGAGGAAATGATGCGCTGCGCCGAACTTTGCCGCCGCTGTGCCGAAAGCTGCCGCGAAATGGGCAAAATGAAGAAGGCGGCATAATATGAAACAAGCTCCAGGCGCAGTTTTTATTCCCGCCAACAAGAGAGGATACCCCGTGGTCAGCTTATTTCGCAAAACTCTTGCTCCCGTAACCGCGCTCGCTTTACTATTCGCAAGCCCGGCCGTGGCGCAAACACCATCAAAAGATATGCCTATGATGGGCATGCATGGCGGTCAGCAAGGCATGATGGGGCAGATGGCGCCGATGATGGGTGGTGGCATGATGGCGATGATGCATCAGCATCCCGAGGGTTATTTTGCTTTTCTGAAAACCGAGATCGGAATTACCGATGCTCAAAATACTGTTTGGACGGCTTATACTGATCAACTGAGGCCGCTGATCAAGAAGCACAAGGACGCCATGCCGATGATGCAGGGGTCTGAGGCAAAAACGCGCACCTGGATTGAGCAGTTGACGGACCACGAAGCCATGATGAGCGAACATCTGGAGACGATGAAAAAAATCCGGCCCGCCGCTACGGCGCTCTATGCGGCGCTGACCCCGGAGCAGAAGAAAAAAGCCGACGCGTTAATGCCCGGTGGAATGGGTATGGGCGGCATGCACAAGCGCATGTAAACTGTATTTGTGATCTGGCCGGGCCTGTTTGTGGGTGCCGTTTATAGCCGGGATCCATGATCATGCGGATCCCGGCCAGGCTTGGCGTTGTCCGGGCATGTGGGATTAATGTCCCATAAGTGTCCCACAGCAGCGCTTGCGGTTCGTATCAAACAACACCGCAATATAGCATTAGGGTAAGGAGCGCATATGAAGGGCTTTGTAGGTAACATCCAAACGCTGACCGAGAAAAACTCTGATTTTCGGCATGTGCTCTACACCGGCAGAAATCTTCAGCTGGTGCTGATGGCACTTCAGTCTGGAGAAGAAATCGGCGAAGAAATCCATAAAGACCGCGACCAGTTTTTCCGTGTTGAAAAAGGGGAAGGCGAAATCATCATCGACGGTAATCGCTCCAACATCAAAAGCGACGATGCGATGATCGTTCCTGCCGGAGCTCGACACAACGTCATAAACACAGGAAAAATTCCTTTGCAGCTTTACACTATCTACGCCCCACCCGAACATCTTGATGGAACCATCCGGGCCACCAAAGCTGATGCAGAAGCCTTAAAAGAACATTTTGACGGTAAAACGACGGAGTAAGGTTTTCTGCAGCGATTTTACCATCAGCTATTCAAACAAACCTGCCCGCCATCACAGAACGTACCCGCTGGTATGCTGAATCCGGGGTGGTTTTGTCTGACGGCTTCCCGCAAATTCCGAAGGCATCCGGGCTATGTTGGGGGAAAGATAAAATTGAAAGCCGTAATTTTATTTTAATAACGGTAAGTAAATTCAAATTATTGGCGGGCCACGCCCGACGATGATGAGCACTATGTCTACGCCATAGCGCTATTATGACGGTATTTCACCATCGCGCGGGTAACCATGATTTTGCATAACGACACCCGCCGGACATTATGAGACAATGGATGGAAGCGATTAAGCGAATCAAGGGACATGTCCGGAAAGAAACACAAGGTATGGGCGGTTGGTGCTGTGCGGCCAGCGAAGCCCAAGGAGGCGGAAAAGCAGGAGATCACTGGCGCCTGCGAGGCCTTTATTCGCGATGTCTTGAAGCCGCGTTTCCTGCCGGAGATAAAGCCGACCAAATGGAACTATGTGGTCGATATTCACGGTGCATGGGCAGCGGGACGCTATCGCTTCATCCAGCGTTATCGCTCGGGCATGGCGCACAATACCGGCGAGGAGTTTGATGCGCCCTTCGCCCGGATTAACCGCATGGGACCGGACAATTTTGAGACGCCCCGGCTTTCCTTATACAATCTTTATGAACTCAAGGCTTTCCCTGATTGGTTAATGATAGCGGCAACATTATGTCTGGTCTCCGCCTAAATGTAAAAATTTATTGGGAACCGTGCGCATGTCCAAGAATATCAACAAACCGAAGGCCGCTAAATCAACGACAGTAAGTAAAACGGGTAAATCCACCCAAAATCTGCCGTCAGCCGGAAAATCTCTGCGCGTGGGAGAGGGCGGCGAGACGCATCAATATGCCGATAACGCTATGGCTGAATTAACGACCCAACAAGGGATGCCAATATCCGACGATCAAAATTCGCTTAAAATCGGCGAGCGTGGCCCCATCGCGTTGGAAGATCATGTGCTGCGCGATAAAATTTTTCATTTTGATCATGAACGCATTCCGGAGCGTGTGGTTCACGCGCGAGGATTTGGAGCGCACGGTTTTTTTGAGAATTACGAACCCCTCCCGGATATCACGTCAGCCGATATTTTTCAGCGCGCCGGCGAAAGAACCCTGGCCTTTGTAAGGTTTTCCACCGTGGCGGGGAATAAAGGCTCTCCCGATCTGGCGCGCGACGTGCGCGGTTTCGCAGTCAAGCTGTATACGCAGCAGGGTAACTGGGACATTATCGGCAATAATATGCCGGTGTTTTTCATTCAGGATCCTATCAAATTTCCGGACCTGATCCACGCCGCAAAAGAACAGCCCGACAGCGGCTTTCCACAGGCGGCCACGGCACACGATAATTTCTGGGATTTTATCTCGTTGATGCCGGAAAGCATGCACATGATCATGTGGGCCATGTCCGACCGGGCGATTCCGCGCGGGTTCCGCTTTATGGAAGGCTTCGGCGTACATACGTTTCGTATGGTAACGGCGGAAGGCAAATCCACATTTGTCAAATTTCACTGGAAGCCCAAACTTGGCATGCAGTCGGTGGTGTGGAACGAAGCGGTAAAAATTAACGGCGCCGATCCGGATTTTCACCGCCGCGATTTATGGAACGCCATTCAAATGGGTGATTTTCCGGAATGGGAATTGGGTTTGCAGCTATTTGACGAAGAATTCGCCAACAAGTTTGAATTCGATGTGCTGGATGCAACCAAACTTATTCCAGAAGAGATTTTACCGATACGCAAAGTTGGCCGCCTGGTGCTGGATCGGACCGTCGATAATTTTTTCGCTGAGACGGAGCAGGTTGCATTTTGTACAAATAATATCGTTCCGGGCATCGATTTCTCAAACGACCCGCTGCTCCAGGGCAGAAATTTCTCCTACCTGGATACGCAACTAAAAAGGTTGGGTAGCCCCAATTTTGCGCATTTGCCGATCAACGCCCCCAAATGCCCGTTTGCGCATTTCCAGCAGGATGGCCATATGGCGATGACAAACCCCAAAGGGCGCGCGAATTACGAGCCCAACTCCTGGGGAGACAAAGGCGGGCCACGCGAAACACCTAAAGGATTCCAGAGCTTTCCGGCACAGGACACCGGACCCAAATTACGCATCCGTCCGGAGAGTTTTGCGGACCATTATAGCCAGGCCAGACTTTTCTATATCAGCCAGTGGCCGATAGAGCAGCGCCATATTAAAGATGCGCTGGTATTTGAATTAAGCAAAGTGCAAAGGCCCGATATCCGCGCGCGCATGGTTTCGCATTTGCTGAATATTGATGAAAATCTGGCGCAAATGGTTGCAGACGATTTGCGCATCAAAGATATGCCCGCGCCGGCGCAGGCGGCAAAACCAACCCGCCAGGATTTGCCCAAATCGGACGCGCTCAGTATCCTGGGCAATAGTCTGGATACATTCAAAGGGCGCAAGTTAGGGGTGTTGATGACGGATGGGGCCGATGCCGCCTTATTTGCCGCGTTAAAAGACGCCGCTACAAAAGAGGGGGCAACGACAGAGATTATCGCCTTGATGATCGGAGGTGTTCAGTTGAGCGATGGCAGCTGGCTGGCTGCGGATCATAAAATTGACGGCGGACCTTCTGTTCTGTTTGACGCGGTAGCTCTGCTCGTCTCAAAAGACGGCGCGGAATTATTGTCAAAAAGCCCGGCGGCAAGAGATTTTGTCGCTGACGCCTTTGCGCACGCGAAGTTCATTGGATATACGCAAGAGGCGATGGCGCTGTTTGAAAAAGCCGGTATTTCTGAGAACCTGGATGAAGCCTGCATTACACTTGCCGCAGCTTCAGATGCCAAAGGCTTTCTCAGAGCCTGTGCTACAGAACGTTTCTGGACCCGTGTGAATGATCAAATCTAGCCTGTGTTACCCTACGCCGGCATTTTAACCAGCGGGAATACCACTTGTTAAAATCTTTTGACGGATTACGCGCGTCTACGTGCGTTTGCGGCGGGAGAATCGCCTTTTCCCTTGCTCACGGCAATCATTATCTCCTCCGCGAAAAACATCTACGCGACTTTCCTTAAGTTGCTCTTAGCGGCGCAGCAGTTTTTGTCTCATCGCATCCAGTCTATATCCAGTGATCTGGTCTTGGGCAGCATATCTCTGTCTTCTTCCTTGATGTGCTGCTTCACATTTTCCGCCATCACTTTGCACTTAGCGTTATAATGTTCTTCCTTTCGGGACATCTCTTCCAGTTCTTCTATCAAAAGTTTGTCAACATGATGTTCCACATCCGCCATTGCATCAGTTCCGATTTGTTCTGCGCGTTTAAGCATGACACGTCCTCATTAAAAGTTATTGAGACGCCTAAGGTGATAATCGCGGCGTAAAAATTCAATGTGGAAGTAAGTGCGAATTTTTTTTACGCACTTTTGCTCATCGAGCATTGCTCTTAGAAAATCGGGGGTTACCTCAGACTGACCCTATTTTTGCTATTTTTGTATACGATTATCGAAAGCTGCTGGCCGCAAATGACATGCATTTTTCCATGCGTGGCCCTGAAGATGCAGGTACCAATAAAGGGTAATTGCTTCGACAACGCTATAGTGGAAACTATATTCAAGACCATCAAATCGGAACTGGCCCGGCTGGTGATTTCGTCCGGCTCATCCGAGCCGGACATGCAGGTGATGCGTGGCGCCGTCATCTGCGAGTTTTATACGTAACGGTATCTGCGTAACGGGCTTCGCGTCGAGGGTGGCGCCAACAATACCGTGTTCCACGCCACCGGGATTTTCAACCCGTATCTCATACCGGGCCGAACCATGCCGGAGCGATATCTCAAAATCTTTCCACGCTTTAGGGATGCAGGGATCCAAATGCAACACGTCACCCTGAAGCCGCAGCCCAAGAATACTCTCGACACCTGCCCGTTGCATCCATCCTGCCGAGCCGGTGTACCATGTCCAGCCGCCACGCCCGACATGAGGTGGTTTTGCA